>DATIOP010000368.1:0-3412 GCA_035472975.1 Gemmatimonadales bacterium | reverse complement strand
CGGACTGGAAAAACCGCTATGGCGTTTGCGGTCGGGGCTTGCTGCGAGAGCGTGGCCTCCTGGGCCAGCGCAGTACGCGCAGCCTGATGGAGTTCCTTGCGGGTAAGGAGGGCCAGACGGTTACTGATCTCGTTCCGCTGATCCTGGCTCTTGGTGAGCGCGGACGCCTTGTTGTATGACACCCGGGCCGAATCGAGCTGTCCCAGCTCCTCATACGTCAGCCCGAGATAGACCAGCGTGCTGTAGCTGTTCTGGTCGAGCGCGAGACTGCTCTGCAGGACGTCGCGAGCCCGGTCGTAATTCCTGGCTTCGTAGTAGGCGACACCCAGACGGGTCATCAACTCGGGGTCGGTGGGATTGCTCTGGCTCTGGCTCTCGAGGGCCGGGACGTCCTGGGGCGTCACTGCCGGCGGCGGGCCGCCGGCACAGCCTGAGGCTAGGCCGAGAACAAGAGCGTAGGCCGGCAGTCTGGGGCGCATACTGTCCTAGGGTCCTGAGCTTGTATGGGGAGCAATTCCAATGTACGGGTACCCCCTTGGGGCGGAAAGGGCCCGGGGGTCCTTGGCCTTATGGCCCTTCGCTTTGCGCCCCGCGAGGTCGACCGGTAAATTGGGCAAGGCGGGTGCCGTACATCCGGCGGTTTACCACCCGCTGGAAGGACCTTCCGTGGGTCGTCGCGGAGTCAAGGAGTTCCGGGCAGCCGAAGCACTGGCGTTGATCGCGGCCGACCGCGACCACAAAGTCTTGGCTTGTCCCACCTGTGGCTCGGCAACCATCGAACGGAACCCGAAGCGTGGCGACCTCTCGTCGGGCCGAATCACCCTCACCTGCAAGACCTGTAGCCGCTGCGCAGTCTACCTGGCGCGCGGCGCCCCGCCTTCTCCGGAGGAGCCCCGGAAGATGATGAAGTGATGAATCCCGCAGCCGCGATCATCTTCTTCACCGTCTTTCTTGATCTCATCGGGTTCGGCATCGTTCTCCCCCTGCTACCGAGTTACGCCGCACAACACCAGGTCAGCGACGCCGCGGTTGGGGCCCTGGTCGCCAGCTTTTCCCTGATGCAATTCATCTTCGCTCCGATCTGGGGGCGTTTGAGCGACCGGGTCGGGCGCCGGCCGATCCTGCTCGTCGGGCTGGCAGGAAGCGCAGTCTCCTATCTCATCTTCGCCTTTGCCGGCGGGTTCTGGACGCTGCTGATTTCCCGAGTTGTCGCTGGAGGCATGGGAGCCACGGTGAACGTGGCCCAGGCTTATCTCGCCGACATCACTCCGCTCGAACGGCGTACCAAGGCGATGGGCCTCATCGGTGCGGCATTCGGACTGGGATTCGTGGTGGGTCCGGCGCTCGGTGGAATCAGCAGTCGCTGGGGAGACGCTGCACCAGGCCTGGTAGCTTCAGCTCTCACCGGAGCCAACTTCCTGCTCGCCGCATGGCGCTTGCCGGAATCCAGAGTCCACGTATCCACGAAGGTCGCGAAGGTGCCGGTCCACTGGTCACTGCTCTGGGAACCTTTCGTTGTGATCGGACTGACCACGGTGGCCTTCACCGTGTTGTACGTCGTCTTCCCGCTCCAGGTCGAGCGGGGACTGGGATATGACCGGCACCATGTTGCCTACCTGTTCGTGATGATTGGAGTCGTCAACGCGCTGGTACAGGGTGGCCTGATCGGGAGATTGGTCCCCCGTTCGGGGGAACGGCCACTGATGGTGGTTGGCGGTGTGCTCCTCGCGATGGGGCTGGCGGGACTGGGAGTCGTGCTGGGTGGGGTGGTGTCCGATCGACCGCTACCTGCCTTGCTGGCCAGCCTGTGCCTGGTGGCGCTCGGCTCGGGGCTGGTTGCCCCCAGTGCTACCGGCCTGGTGTCGCGAGTGGCGCCCGTCGAGGAACAGGGCCGCGCGTTGGGGATGCTGCAGGGAGTGGCGTCGGTCGCACGCGTCGTTGGTCCACTGCTGGCCGGGCTGCTGACCAGTCATTGGAGTCCGCGAACAGCTTTTTGGGTGGCAGCGGGAATGGGAGGTATTGCGGCCAGCGTGCCGGTAGCGGCACGGGCATGGAGCCCGCGACGCTAGCGGGGCAGGGCGAAGATGCGCTTCCAGCGGACGGCGGTGAAGAACGGCATGGGGCGCCAGCTCTTGGCATCGTAACTGAAGTACACAATGAGAGGAGTACCTCGAACGCTGGTTCGCGGCAGGAATCCCCAGTAGCGGCCGTCGTAGGAGTTATCCCGGTTGTCGCCCATCATGAAGAATGAATCCGCGGGCACCACGATCGGTCCCCAGTCCTGAAGATCGGGATCGTAGGTGTTCGGGTCGCGCCCTACCAGGTGATGGACCTGCCACTGCCGCATCTTGGCCCGCAGCATCGGATCCTCGGACTTGGTCGCATCCTCGTGCTTCACGTACGGCTCCTCAACTGCCTTGCCGTTTCGCGAGAGCTCGCCGTGCTCCATGCTCAGCGTATCCCCCGGCACCCCGATAAGCCGCTTCACAACCTTGAGTCCTTCGTCCTCCACCGAATCGAAGACCAGGACGTCGCCCCGCTTGGGCTCCCGGAAGGCAGGGAGTCGCTTGTGCACCAGAGGAACTTCGGCGCCGTAGACCGCCTTGTTGACGAAGAGGAAATCTCCCACCAGCAGTGTGTTCTCCATGCTGCCCGACGGGATCCGGAAGGCCTCGACAAGGAAGGTGCGCAGCAGGAACCAGACGATCAGCGCGACGAAGATCGACTTCACCCACTCCCAGAGCGAGCGGGAGATATTCTCGGAGACGGCGTGCTCCGTCACTCGACCCAATCCGCGATGAAGAGGTCTGTCTCGCCCTCGGTCGCGCCGTGGCGGTTCGATGCCCACACCAGCTTACGACCGTCGGGGCTGAACATGGGAAAACTGTCGAACGACGTGTCGGTCGTGACCTTTTCGAGAGCGCTTCCGTCCACGTTGATCAGGAACAAATCGAACTTTCCGCTCCGGGGATTCTCGTAGTTCGACGAGAAAATGATCCGCTTGCCATCGGGATGGAAGAACGGCGCAAAGTTGGCTCCGCCCAGATGGGTGATCTGGTGGGGGTTGGTTCCATCCGCATTGGCGATCCAGAGCTCGACCTTGCCGGGACGAACCAGGCGCTGGGCCAGGAGACCTTCGTAATCCGCCGTATCGGCCGCGGTTACCGGATATCCCGCCCGCCAGATGATCTGCTTGCCGTCGGGGGAGTAGAAGGCACCGCCATCATAACCCACCCGGTTGGTCAGCCGGTGAACGTCGGTGCCATCGGTCTTCATCGTGTAGAGCTCGATGTCCCCATCCCGGGTGCTGGTGAAGATGATCCGCGAGCCGTCGGGCGAAACCGTGCTCTCAGCATTGTACGCGCCGTTATCGGTCAACTGTTTCAAGTCCGACCCGTCGGGACGCGAAGTG
>DATIOP010000367.1:0-10008 GCA_035472975.1 Gemmatimonadales bacterium | reverse complement strand
GCGCACCTGCGATCGATCACCGTCTACGCTCTGTTCTTTCCGGCGGTGGAGTTTCTGGGCTCGGTGGCGCTCGGCGCGCTGCTCTGGTACGGTGGCCTTCGCGTGCTGGACCAGACTCTGACGGTCGGGATTCTGGCCGCGTTCATCCAGCTCACCCGGCGTTTCTTCCAGCCGCTGCAGGACCTGGCCGAGAAATACAACCTGCTGCAGAGCGCGATGGCGTCGTCCGAGCGGATCTTCCGCCTGATGGACACTCAGCCGACTGTGCTCGAGCCGGCCCATCCGAAACGGCTTGCGCGTCCGGTCCGGGGCGAAGTGGTGTTCGAAGACGTGTGGTTCCGGTACGGCGGTGAAACCGGAGTTCCGAGTTCCGAGTTCCGAGTGAACAGTGACGTCCTCGAAGGACAGAACTCGGAACTGGGGACTCGGAACTCGTCCGATAACTGGGTCTTGAAGGGCGTCAGCTTCACCGCTCGTCCGGATCAGACGCTTGCCATCGTCGGGCACACCGGGGCGGGGAAGACCACGATCATCAGCCTGCTGCTCCGGTTTTACGATCCGCAGCGGGGGCGGATTACACTCGACGGTGTCGATCTTCGCGACTTGCCGCTGGCTCAACTGCGTGAGCTGGTGGGATTCGTGCAGCAGGATCTGTTTCTGTTTACCGGCAACATTCTGCACAACCTGACGCTGGATGCGCCGATCTCTCCCGAGCGGGCGCATGAGGCTGCCGCTCGAGTCGGGGCAGACCGGTTCGTCAATCGCCTGCCGGACACCTACGCCCACATCCTGGGCGAGCGAGGTCGGAACCTGAGCGTCGGTGAACGGCAGCTGCTGAGCTTTGCCCGGGCACTCGCCCGGGACCCGCGGATCCTCGTCCTCGATGAGGCGACCAGCTCGGTGGACGCCGAGGCGGAAGCTCAGATCCAGGCCGCGCTGGCCGAACTGATGAGGGGCAGGACGACTCTGGTCGTGGCCCACCGGCTCAGCACAATTCTGCATGCCAACGAGATTCTGGTGCTGCATCACGGGGAAGTTGCCGAGCGGGGGTCCCACCGGGAGCTTCTGGCCCGAAAAGGGCTGTACGAACGGCTCTACCGGCTCCAGCTCAGGGGTCCGACTCGCGAACACCGAATCGGGGTCTAACGTTCGATTGCTTGCGCGGTTACATCGTGCCGGGTAGCTTCACAAACCGCGTTTTTCGACAGGAATCGGTCAATGCTTGAACTCGAGTTCGGTGGGCAACGGTACCCTATCCCCGCCGGAGAGTCGTTCGTTGGTTCCGAGCCTACAGCCGCGCTTTTCCTGTCCGAGGTCCAGCCGCGCCATGTCCTTATTCAGGGCAGCCCCGACGGGGCCGCTTCGGTTCGTCCGGGGTCTGCCGAGGCGGAAGTTCTGTTGAACGGAGTCAAACTGGGAGCCGAGCCGGCTCCCATCCTTCATGGAGACAAGCTGCAGGTCGGGCCCCACGAATTGCTGGTGACCGATCCCCGCCGCAGCGGCAGTACCCAGTTCGTCAGTACAAGCGACGTGGCCAAGATGGCGGGGCAGTTCAAGTCGGGCGCCCCAAAGCCGGCTACTGCAGCAACCGGGGGCCGTCTCGTGTGTCTGACCGACGGCCGGGAGTACACCATCGGTTCCGCTCCGATGGTCTTTGGTCGTGAGGCGGGCTGCGACATCGTCGTGCCAAATAAGGATGTCTCTCGCCGCCACGCCGAGATCATGGCGACTCCTCAGGGCTATGTGCTGGTGGACAGCAGCACCAACGGGACCTTCGTCAACGGCGAGCGGATCGAGATGCAGCGGGTTCTGGCCCGGGCAGATGTGGTACGGGTTGGAGACCATGAGTTCCGGTTCTATGCCGATCTCGCGACAGAGAAGCCGGAAGAGGGCAGGGCGGCTCCACGGGAGGCTTCCCCGTTGCCGGCGGCGCAGGCTGAACCTCCAATCGTCGCGCGGACACCGGCATCGCCTGCACCGGCGCAGCCTCCGCCACCGGTTGCACCTCCTGCTCCTGCTGCGGCCGCGCCGGCTCCGCCACCAGCGCCGGTTCCCGCTGCTGTCTCGCCGCCTGCGCCGGCTCCCGCTCCTGTCGCGCCGCCCGCACCGGCTCCTGTCGCGCCGGACAGCGCGATGCATCGGCTTTCCGAAACCATGCACGGGATCCCGGTGACGCCGATGCCCAATGTCCCGCGGGTGGCTCCCTCACCGAGGACTGTCCCCGGATCTGTCCTCGCCACCTTCCTGGTGCGGAACGGTTCTCTAAAGGGGAACCGGCTTCAGGTGAAGGTGCCGGTCGTCAACATCGGTCGGGCGGAGTACAACGATATCGTCATCCCCGACGAGAGCGTGAGCACCATGCACGCCAAGCTGCAACGGCGTGAAGAAATCTGGGTGTTGAGCGACAACGGCTCGACCAACGGCACCTTCGTGGATGGGGAGCGGCTATCGGGCGAAGCCGTTCTGAGTCCCGGCGCGCTGATCCGTTTCGGGGAGACGGCCGTAATGTTTGAGCCGACCGACACTGAAGGCAATGTGAAGAAAGGGTCAGGCACCAAGATCATGGGTGCGATCCAGGTTCCGGCGATCCAGGTTCCGGCCGCCCCGCCTCCTGTGCCGCTGATGGCTCCCGAGCGCTCCGCCCCGGCCGAGCCGCTGGTCCCGGCTTCCAGGCCGCCGCTGCGGCGACCGGGACCCGTAATGGTGTCCTCTCATCGATCGGGCGCCTTCCCCGGCTGGCTCGTTCCTGTGGCCATCGTAGTCATCCTGGCGGCTGTAGCCGCCTTCCTCCTGCTCAAGTAACGACCCCACGTGCGTTTCACCTGCGCTGCGCGCACCGACACCGGAATTGTCCGCTCCGGAAACGAGGATAACTACCTCATGCTTTCCGACCGCGGAGTATTCATCGTGGCGGATGGGATGGGGGGACATGCCGCGGGCGAAGTCGCGAGCGAGATGGCGGTGCGGATCATCTCCCGCGAGCTGGGAAGCCTTCGCGGACTCAGCGATGAGCAGGCAGGCGAGCGGATGCGCACGGCGATCATCAACGCCAACAGCGCGATCTTCGACCGCACGCTGACCGAGCACGACAAGCGGGGAATGGGCACCACAACCACGGCGCTCATCCTCCTTCCCCGGCGATACCTGATCGGACAGGTAGGCGATTCCCGGGCCTACATGCTTCGCAATAGCCACTTTCTCCAGGTCACCAAGGATCATTCCTACGTGCAGGAGCAGGTTGACCTCGGCCTGCTGACTCAAGAGCAGGCCCGGGTACATCCCTACAGCAACGTGATTACCCGTTGCATCGGCGCGAACGCGGACGTGGTACCTGACGTGTATTTCGGGGGACTGCGGGTGGGAGACGTGCTGCTACTGGCGTCGGATGGTCTCACCGGCATGCTGGAAGACGAACAGCTTCACGCCATTCTCTCCGGCGAGGGCGGGCCCCAGCTTTGGGTGGATCGGATGATCAGCGAGGCCAACCGCCGCGGAGGGCTCGACAACATCACCGCCATCGTGATCCGGATCGAACCTGACGGGACCCCGGATGCCGATATCACCCAGCCGACCAAGGCTCTCCGTCCTGGCTCCTAGCCAGGCCACCCACCTCCAGACAGCCATTTTTCGACATCGCTGACCGGCGCGGCCACCAGGCTGCTCACCCGGTCGAAGCCGCCGGCGGGTGGGCGGGCGGTGAACACCCTGAGTCGCCGGGCGCTGCGATACAATTCGTCTGCGACCCGCGGCAACCCGAATTGTCCCTCCCTCCCCAGTCCGGTCAGTCGTTCCACGGCGCCGTTGCGGTTCCGCAGCGGGAGGTCTATCGCCAGCATGGAAGGGTTGCTGGGGAAATCGAGCAGCAGTTCTCCCGGAGCGAGGCCGGTCTCCTTCGCGAGGCGGTTCTCGACTTGCTCGAGCAGGTCTGGCCGCTCCCGAACCCAGGGCTCCGCTTCGAGGGGCACTTCGCTCGCGGGAATGTCGAGCGATCGTTTGTAGAGTCGCCGCCGGTGCACCGCGCGCGCGAGCCCGGTCGGATCGGTTGCCAGTAGCTTCTCGGTGAGGCCGTCGTCGGTAGCCTCGGCGATGATGTCGCGGCTGAGTCCGCCGCTGCATTCAGCGGCTCGTACCGCCCGCTTGAACATGCAGGTGGCACTCCGCACCGCGTGGTGCCAGTAGACGTTGCGATACATCTGGTACTTGGCGAAGAGCAGCGACTCCACCGCACTGATCCCTTTTTCCAGCACTCCCACTTCGAGCCGTCCTCGCTCGGTCTCCACCAGTACGAGTGAGGCCAGCAGCCGGTCCACGTCCACCGCGCCATACGGAACGCCACACATCCGCGCGTCGCGACTGAGATAGTCGATCTTGTCGAGGTCCAACGATCCGGAAATGAGCCCTTTGAGCGGTGACTGGCTCTGCCCTGTGATGAGCTGTCCGATGGCACTCACCAGTTCGTTGCCACCCAGCCGCTGCAGCAGCACCCCCAGCTCGCCCTGGCCCAGCTTGGTGACACCCAGCTGCTCGTGCTTGGGGAATCCCGCCTCCTCGAGCGTATGAGAGAAGGGATAGTGGCCGATGTCGTGGGTGAGTGCCGCGAGGCGCGCCGCCATGCGCTGCGACTCATCCAGCTGGGCCAGCTCCCCTCGCTCGTTCAGGTTGGCGAGAGCCCGCCGGGTAAGGTGGTAGGCGCCTAACGCGTGTTCGAATCGGGTGTGGGTGGCGCCGGGGTAGACCAGGAAGGCATGACCAAGTTGCCTGACGTAGCGCAACCGCTGCATCGCCGGGGTGTCGAGGACGTCCAGTGCCGCGGCGTCGATCCGGATGTTGTCCCAGAGAGGGTCGCGGACGACTTCGTATTCGGTCATGGACAATTGCAGATTTAAGATTTCAGATTGAAGATTGAAAAGCAGATCAGGATGTCATAAATGCTGTTAAATCTTCAATCTGAAATCTTCAATCTGCAATTTACTCAATCGTCCGCGTCCGTTTCGTGCGCCAGCTTCCACTCCTCGGGCGAGCGCCAGAGACTGGAGAGGATCAGCTCCCGCATGAGAATGAATTCCTTGGGGATCCGATCGTAGAGCCGTTCGAACAGCTCCTGGTGGGACATGATCTCGGTCTTCCACGCCTCGCGCGGCACCGACATCAGGTCGCGGAAGGTCTCGGGCCCGAAATTGTCGAGGCCCTTCCAGTCGAGGTCCTCGTAGCGTGGCATCCAGCCGAGCGGGCTTTCGGTGGCGCCGGCCTTCCCGCGGACCCGGTTGAAGATCCACTTGAGGACCCGAAGGTTCTGGCTGTATCCCGGCCAGATGAAGTCGCCGTCCTCGTCCTTGCGGAACCAGTTGACGCAGAAGATCCGCGGCGGATCGGCGATCTGCCGACCGAACTGCAGCCAGTGGTTGAAGTAATCGCCCATGTGATAGCCACAGAACGGCAGCATCGACATGGGGTCCCGCCGGACCTGGCCCACGGCGCCGGTAGCGGCGGCCGTGGTCTCGGAGCCAATCGTGGCCGCGAGATAAACCCCGAAGTTCCAGTTCACCGCCTGGTAGACCAGCGGAACCAGGCTCGCTCGCCGGCCGCCGAAGATGAACGCGCTGATCGGTACGCCCTCGGGATCTTCCCACGCCGGATCCATCGACGGACACTGGGAAGCGGGAGCGGTGAACCTAGCGTTCGGGTGCGCGGCTTTCCGGCCCGAGGCCGGCGTCCACGGCTGGCCCTGCCAATCGATCAGCTCGGCCGGCGGCTCGGGCGTCATTCCCTCCCACCACACGTCCCCATCGGGAGTGAGCGCGACGTTGGTGAAGATGGTATTGGACTTGATCGTGGCCATCGCGGTAGGATTCGACTTCTCCGAGGTGCCGGGCGCAACACCGAAGAAACCCGCCTCGGGATTGATCGCCTGCAGCCGGCCGTCCGGTCCGGGCCGGATCCACGCGATGTCGTCTCCGACGGTGGTGACGGTCCACGCCTCACAACCCTTGGGCGGCAACAGCATCGCCAGGTTGGTCTTGCCGCAGGCGCTGGGGAATGCCGCCGCGACGTAGCGCTTGTCGCCTTCGGGACTCTTGAGTCCGAGGATCAGCATGTGCTCGGCCATCCACCCTTCATCTCGCGCCATCACCGATGCGATCCGCAGCGCAAAACACTTCTTGCCCAGAAGCGCGTTGCCGCCGTATCCGCTTCCGTAGGACCAAATCGCGCGCTCATCAGGGAAGTGCACGATGTACTTCTCTTCCGCATTGCAGGGCCACGATACGTCCCGCTCCCCCGGCGCCAGCGGCTGCCCGACCGAATGAACGCAGGGGACGAACTCTCCATCGCCCAGCACTTCGAGCGCGCGGCGCCCCATGCGGGTCATGATCCGCATGTTGACGACGACGTAGGGGGAATCGGTGAGCTCAACGCCGATGTGGGCCAGCGGCGAGCCCAGGGGACCCATGCTGAAGGGGACCACGTACATGGTCCGTCCCCGCATGGAGCCGCTGAAGACCCGCTTCATGGTGCCGCGCATCTCGCGCGGGTCCACCCAATTGTTGGTGGGGCCCGCGTCCTGCCGCCGCTGGCTGCAGATGAAGGTCCGATCCTCGACCCGGGCGACATCACCGGGATCGGAGAGGGCGAGGTAGCTATTGGGACGCTTGGCGGGATTGAGCCGCTTCAGGGTTCCTGCCGCCACCATCTGGTCCAACAGGGCCTGGTTCTCGGCGGGCGAGCCGTCGCACCAGTGAATTTGATCGGGCTGTGTGAGGGCGGCGACCTCCGCTACCCACTCCCGCAGTCGCTGATTGGTCACCCAGGAAGGTGCATTCAACTCCGGCACAGCCGCGCGCGGCTCACTGAGAACAGTCATGTCTTCGGCTCCAAGGGATACCGCGCGCCGCCGTTTCGGGGGAGGGCGCGGGGGCCGGAAATTTCGACAGCGGAGGGCTTTGCGGCAACCGAGCGGCGAAAGATTGCAAGATTATGCATGACTCGCGGTCAAGGCCCGACCGGCACCATGTCTGGCGGAAAATGATACAGCGTCTGCACCGTGTTGATGTCGCGCTTGCTGAGCGCATCCACCGCCGGCAACGAGAACATCAGGTCGTTGGCGTCCGTACTGTGCTGGAAGATCCCCAGGGAATGTCCCAGCTCGTGCGCTGTCGTGACTCTCAGACACCGGGCGAGGTCTGGATCATTCGAAGGAACCAGCGGGTTGACGTAGACGTGCAGCGGAATCCTGAGCTCGAACCTGGTCGCGACGGTATCGAGATCGGTGGCGCCATCACATTGGGGGAGCAGCAGGGACCCGAGACGCCCGGCCGACGGTTTGGGACCGGGGGGCGGTGCCGGAGCAAGCCGGACTATGACATCCGCATTGTTCGAGTCGCTGGTGATCTTGGCGTCCCATTCGCCATAGAGTAACGCTCCCTTCCACTCATCGATGCCCTGACCCACCTCGTCCGGAAGCCCGCCGGCGTCCTCGACCCAGATGCGGACCGGAAGCCGCGAGCGTGGCCAGTGGAAGCTCAGAGTATCGAGCTGGGGACCCAGGCTGTCGAAAGCTACAATCAGCCGCCAGTCGTAGGCGTCGCTCCGAGTCGGAGAAGCAAGATCGGAGCAGCCGCCAACCAGCAATGCTGTCACGCTGCAGATCACGCGGAAGGTTCGGGTCATGGCGTCCTCGCGATTCCGATTGAGATCATCACGCGATGGACATCCTGAGTTCCGCCGAATCCCTGCGCTATGAGCTCGTCGGTCGTGAAGCGATGAAAGTCATAGCGGAATCCCGCAACCCATTGCCAGCGAGGCTTCCATTGCCAGCGATAGTCCACACCGAGGCCCAGCACCCAGCGCAACGGTCCGCCATCCTGGAAGACACCCGCTTCCTCCGAGGGCAGGTACTTGATGAATCCCCCACCCAGGCGCCCCCAGAGCTTGCCCGTCAGGGGTGCTTCGACCCCGCCCGTAACTGTGAGGCTCCGCAGGGTACCGATATCAACGCTCTGACCCGATTCCTTCGTGTCGAGCTTGCCTGAGGCGAAGCTCGCTTCGGCACCGAGCCTGGCCTTCTTGGACACCGGCCATGATCCATTGAGCGTCACGACCGGTGCCAGGGCCGGTTGCAGGTCGATGTCGTTGAAGATGTGATCGGTGACGATCGGAGTGCTCCAGATGCCACCCAGCGACAGGGCATACCTCCCCTGTGCCGCGAGGGGCTGCGTCAGCGTGAGGGCGAGCCCCAGCGCGGTGAGGTTGAATCGCATCGCCTAAGAATGACCGCCAATGGTATGGAGGTCAACGCGCCCCGCTTCCGCCCCGCCGTCTATAGCCGCGAAGCCGGCGGAGCATTTTTCGGTCGGAGGTGACCAGGTCGTCGCCCTTGGGAGTCTCCAGCACTTTCATCACCCGGCTGAAACGGGGATCGGTCATGATGCGGCGGAAGGGACTCGGGCCCAACGAGCCTTCACCGATGAGCTCATGCCGGTCCCGCCGGGAGCCGAGCGGGGTCTTGGAGTCGTTGAGATGGAGACAGCGAAGGTGCTTCAAGCCGATGAGATCCTCCCACCGCTGCCAGATGCCGTCATAGTCGCGCACCAAATCGTAACCCGCTGCGTAGAGATGGCAGGTATCGGCGCAGAAACCGATTCTCTTGCGGAGCGGAGACGGAATCTTTGCCCGGATCTCCGCCAGCTCCTCGAAGCTGCTGCCCAGCGCCGTCCCGGTTCCGGCGGTCGTCTCCAGCAGCACCATGATGGAGCCCGGCACTGCCTCCAGGCACTCGATGTACGACTCGGCGTTGCGACTGAGACCGGAGCCCCGATCATCAAGGTAGTTGCCCGGATGCGACACTACGGCCCGGATCCCAAGCGTTTGGCAGCGCTGGAGTTCGGCGATGAAAGACTTGATGGAACGTGCTCTTAGCTCGGCGTCGGGCGAGGCCAGGTTGATGAGGTACGAATCATGCGCCACTACCGCCCGCACACCGGTTCTCCGCAACTCCCGGCGGAATCGTTTGCCCTCGTCCGCGGCGATGACCGGATCCCGCCACTGATTCGGGGTCTTGGTGAAAACCTGAATTGCCGTGGCACCGATGACCTCCGCGCGCCCCGGCGCGGTATGGACGCCGCCCTGCGTGGAAACGTGAGCACCGAGGAGGTCATTGACATGGACGGGCATTGTTTTCGTCGCGGTGTAAGGTCGCGGCCGCTTCAGCTTGACACCCCTTGGGCGGTGGCTACGTTCTCCCGCTCCGTGCCGCCGACCCCACTTCCGTGATCCAACTGCCGCGGTCACCCCGCGTCCTTCTTCTCGGGGATGCGTCGGTGCGTCCCGAGGGACTCGAGCGGTCCCTGGTCCGGGGCGGGTTTCATGTGGCGGAGGCGGACGATACCCACCTGGCCGCCGTCGGCACCCGCGCGCCCGACATCGCCCTCATCACCGTCCACCGGCTGGATCAGGCGCTCGAAGCCCTTCTCGGTCGGCTTCAGGGCGTGGCATGGCAGGGGATTCCTCGCCTCGTACTACTTCGTGATCCCGATCCCGAAGCCGTCACACAGACGCTCTTGGCCGGTGCCGACGACGCCTTCGCCGGCCCGGTCAACCTTGCCGAGCTCAACGCGAGGATCACCGCCCGCCTCCGGCGCCGCGCGACCGACGACCAGGCTCAGCGGTCGCTCTGGCGTCAAGAGTTGATGTTCGAGATCCTGGGAGACCTCTCGGCCGCCGGCCGCAGCGACGAAATCCTCGAAGTCCTGGTGCGTCGCGTCGGTCTCGCGCTGGAGTTGGCCCGATGCTCCTTCATCATGGCCGGTTCCGAGGATCGGTACGGTCGCGTCGTCGCGGTGTGCGAGAGTCCGACCACCCGGGACCTGCGAGTGGACCTCCGCCGCTACCCTGAAATGCGCGAGGCGCTGCGCACCGAACGAACGGTCTTTATCCCGGATCTCCAGGCTCATTCCTTCTTCACCGACCTGCGTCCCCTCTGGGCACAACTCGGCGTCTCCGCGGATGTGAAGA
>DATIOP010000366.1:0-5371 GCA_035472975.1 Gemmatimonadales bacterium | reverse complement strand
ATCGAGCTCATACTCGTCAGGCCGCGCGATGACGACCTCCATGCCGAGCATCGCGGCAGAGATCGCGGCGCTGGCGGGCACCGCCGTCGGGAGTGCCTTGGGATGCCAGGCCCACATCAGCACGAAGCGCTTGCCGCGCGGATCGCCGCCGAACTTTTCCCGCAGCGTCATCGCGTCGGCCAGGCCCTGGCAGGGATGCCGCCGAGCCGATTCCATGTTGATCACCGGCTTCTCACAGTATTTGGCGAAGTCTCGCAGGACGCCGTCGTTCCGGACGACCGACCAGTCGGTGCCTCGAGGAAAGGAACGAAGACCGACCGCGTCGGCATAGCGTCCCAGTACTCGCGCCGCATCGACCAAGTGTTCAACGGTATCCTGATCCATCACAGCGCCCTGCCGGGTCTCCATGCTCCAGCTGCCACGGCCCGGTTCGAGCACGATGCCATGCCCTCCGTGGAGGAACATGGCGGCCTCGAAGCTGGCGCGAGTGCGGAGACTCGGATCCATGAAGACCATCGCCATGATCTTCCGCTCGAGGCCACCGGACACCTCGCCCCGCTTGATCCGCTCGGCGAGCCCGACCACGGCGTCGATCTCCTCCGGCTGCCAGTCCTCGGCCGCGAGAAAGTCCCGTTTGGTCACGAGAGAATCTCCTTCAGTGCGCCGAGCAGGATATCGGCCTCGCTCCGGGAAAAGCTGAGCGGGGGCAGCAGGCGGAGGATGGCGGGATCGCTGGCGGTGCCGGTCAGAATGCGGCGGGAGAACAGCGCCTGCTGGACCTCCGCGGCGGGTCGCGGCATGCGGAGACCGAGCAGCAAACCTCTCCCCTGGACCGATACCACGCCGGCTTTGATCGCTTGGCGGCTCAGGTAGGCTCCGACCACTCCGGCATTGTCCATCAACCGCTCCCGCTGGATGACATCGAGGGTGGCCAGCGCCGCGGCGCAGGGCACCGGCCCGCCGCCAAAGGTGCTGCCCAAATCTCCTTGCGCAATGGTGGCGCTCACTCTGTCGGAGCAGATCACGGCACCGATCGGCAGTCCCGACGCCAGGCCCTTGGCCATGGTAACGATATCAGGTGTCACACTGAAAGACTCGGCCGCAGTGAATGTTCCGACCCGGCCAACTCCACATTGCACCTCGTCGAATATCAGCACCGCACCGCCCCGGTCCGCGGCACGGCGTGCGGCGGCGAGGAATTCAGGGGAGCAGTCCCGCGCGCCGGCCATGCCCTGGACCGGCTCGAGGATCAGCGCCGCGACTGTCTCATCGAGGGCTGTCTCGAGGGCCTCGACGTTGTTGAATGGAATTTTTCGGGACAGGGGCATCCCGGCGCGGCGGGCTCCGGATGCGTATTTCTCGCCGTCGGTAACCGCGAGCACTGCGACGGTCCTGCCATGCCACCCACCCTCTAACGAGCAGACGAGTTGGCGTCCCGTGTGCTTGCGGGCGATGTGCAGCGCGTTCTCGTTGGCTTCAGCGCCCGAGTTGCAGAAGAAGACCCGGTCCAGAGGGCGGGGAGACAACTCGGCGAGCCGCTCGGCGAGTACCTCGCGGTTCTGATGAGGGACGGCGCTCGAATAGAAGAGCAACCGTTGCGCCTGGTCCGCGATGGCCCGAACAACGTCCGGATGCGAGTGGCCGGTGGAGGAGACAGCGTGTCCGCCGTAGGCGTCGAGCCACTCATCGCCCGATTCATCGATCAGCCAGGATCCCCGGCCGCTGACGGGACGGATGGGGAACTGCGCGTAGACGGGGAGGAGAGCGGCTCGGCGGCTCGGCGGCTCGACACCCCTTAACACGGGAAAATTCCTCCGCCTCGGAGCCCAAGTTCTTCCGCGAGCCCCAACGCCAGGTTCATCGCCTGAATCGCCTGCCCCGATGCTCCTTTGACGAGATTGTCGATTGCAACACTCACCTGGAGCTCCTGACCATCGGCTGACTGAGCAGCGTGAATCAGAGCGTAGTTGGTTCCAACGGCGTGAGTCAGCTCAGGAGGCTGGTTCAGTACCCGTACGAATGGCCGGCCCTCGTAGACCGTACGATACCAGGCACTCATGTCTTTCCCCGCCACTTGATCCGCACTCAGTTGGACATGAGTGGAGAGATAGATGCCTCGCACGAAAGGGCCCGAGTGCGCCATGAGCCGGACGCCTGCGTTGCGGTTGCCGGTCCATTCCCGCCAGCAACCCGCGATCTCCGCTTCATGCCGGTGCCCCATGGTCGAGTAGGCGAAGAGATTGTGCGCCCTGGCCGGATGATGCGTGGTCGCCTTGGGATGCGCACCCGCGCCGCTCGACCCGGTTACCGCGAAGAGCGCCGGAGCGCTCGACAAACCGGCGCGGGCCAGGGGATAGAGAGCAAGCTCCGCGGCCGTCGCAAAACAGCCGGGAACGGCCACCGCTCGCTTGCCGCGGAGCGAGGTCCCCAGAACATCGGCCAACCCGTAGGTGAAGCAGCGCACCAGCTCCGGAGCGGTGTGCGCGCCGTAGAATTTTTCGTAGAGAGAGAGGTCCTGCACTCTGAAGTCAGCCGAGAGATCAATCACGAGGCCGATTCCTGAGTTCAAGACCTCCGCGGCGACTTTGGAAGATTCGCCGTGCTCCAGGGCCAGAAACACGACATCCCGTCCTGCTGAGGCTTCGGCGGGACTCGCGTTGGAGAACGTTGCGTCTGACACCGCCGCGAGCGCCGGATGTACCTCGCCTATCCGTATCCCCGCCTGGCTCCGGCTGGTAGCGATGTAATCGTTCACCTCAGGATGCTGAGTGAGAAGCCGCAACAACTCCCCGCCGGCATAACCGGCGGCGCCGATCACCGCGACGCTAAGCCCCATCAGCTTTATCCGCTGGCCGTCAGGCGCTCATGGCGGCTAGCTGGCCACCAATCGAAGACGCCTGACGAGTCTCGATGGCGCTCCGGACGATGGCGACCAGCTTGGTCGCGTCGCGCAGCGCGTTGTGAGCCGGAAGGTCGAGCTGCTTCTTTACGTAGTCACGGCCCACTTCATTGTCGGTCGCGGGCCCCGTTAGAACACTTACCTCGAGTCCGAAGAGATCACGCATCAGGGCGACGGCGCCCCAGCAGCCCACCGGATCGGGCGCCGCCATGACGTAGGATACCCCGACGCTCATCAGCTCCCGGTCACGCAGGATGTCCTGCACCCCATAGTCACCTAGAATTCCATCGCCCAGCTCGGCGACGATGACGTCGGGCTTGAAGCCGGCGAGACTGTTCAGGATACCCTTCGCCGCCGGCACCGTGATCCCAGCGCGGGTAGTCGCGATACCGATGTCGTTGAAGGTGAGCGCCGCGATCGCTCCGGCGTCCTGCATGGACAACGCGTCGCGCATGAGCGAGACGCCGGTGAGCTTGGCTGCGGCAACCCGCAGACCGGACCGGGTCAGACCTCTGACCAATTCCGTCGCAGCCACGGTCTTTCCGGCGTTCATACAGGTACCCGCTACGTACACAACCGGGACCTGGGACTCTAGACGCTCCGCCGTAGGCACCGCGTGATCCTTGATGTGCGCGGGACGACCGATCCGGTCGCCCAGGTCGGGGAAGCTCAGCACGGCACCCAGCACCTCGGCGCGGAAGGGCGGACCAATATCGGGGTTGGCCGAAGTGCAGCGGCCCAGGATTCCGCCGAGGTTGAGCACCTCGATGGTGTCGCCCACGGCGATCCGTTCAGGCACCTGTCCCGCGTAACCGCGGAGCGCCCGCCGTGCGCCGAGCGTCCCAGCCAGGAGATCGCCGGCCCGGAGTGAAACCATCCGGCCGGTTACGTCCTCAACGGTGTTGTAGGTCGACTTGTCGGCCAGGATGCGAACCGCGAGGATATAGCCTTCGGCGGCAACGATCTCGTCGCCCACGATGACATCGGGCGAGAGGTGCGCGTTCCGGGTGGAGGAGGCGATGCGGTCGAGGCGGAGTCTTGTGGTCTTTACCATTAGAGATCTCTGTTGAGTTTACTGTCGATGGTCAATGGTCGATGGTCCTGGGTCATTGTCTTGAGTCTTGGGTCTTGAGTCCTCGCGACCGAAGACTCATGCCTGCGACGATTGACCATCGACTATCGACCATCGACTATCGACGCTTTCCCCCCGACCCGAGCGGCAAGCACCTCCGGAATCGCCGAGACTCGCGCAAAGGCACGGGCCTCGTCTCCCGACCAGAGCCGGTTCTCCTCGCCATAGGTGGCGACACTGCGGTCCATCATTGAGTTCGGGCTGCGGGCGGCGACGACGAGAAAGCGTCCAGGCATGAGCCGCACCCGGGTCTCGCCCTCTACCCGCTGCTGCGAGCTCGCGATCATCGCCTCGATGTCGCGCAGGGCCGGGTCGAAGTAGTGCCCTTCGTGCAGCCGGTCTCCGTAGAAGCGGGCCAGCTGATCCTTCCAGAACGTCTGCCACCGGGTGAGCACCAACTTCTCCAGCTCGCGGTGCGCCGCGATGAGGAGCAGAGCGGCGCCGGCTTCGAAGCCGATCCGTCCCTTGATACCGAGGGCGGTTTCCCCGACGTGAATGTTGCGGCCGAACCCATAGGCGAGACCCAGATCGCCGAGGCGCCGAATCAGCTCCGGGCCTTCCAGTCCCTCGTTATTGAGCGTGACAGGCAGACCGCCGGCCCAGCCAAGCACAATTTCGGTCGGAGCAGGCGAGTCCGCGGGGGGCTCGACCAGCTCGTTCGGCGGACCGGCCCAGGTGTCATGAGTCCACCCTCCACCCCAGGTGGTGCCCCACAACCCGCGGTTGATGGAGTAGGCACCGGCCTTGGGAGGCACCGGCAGTCCGCGCTGCTGCAGGAATGCGATGGCGGCGTCCCGTGAGAGCCCTTCATCGCGAATCGGAGTGAGAATCTCGAGGTCGGGCGCCAGGACTCGGAAGGCGATGTCGAACCGGACCTGATCGTTCCCGGCGCCAGTCGAGCCATGGGCCACAGCGCTGGCACCGATGCTCCGCGCCACCTCGATGACTGACATGGCCTGCTGGGTACGCTCGGCAGCAACGCTCAGCGGGTAGACCTCGCCCCGAAGCACGTTGCCCTGCACCAGGTAGCGCACGAAGCGCTGGTAGACCGGTTCCCGGGCATCCACCTCATGATGCTGGACGGACCCAACCGCCTCGGCCTGGCGCCGAATGGCGTCGCATTCCTCGGTGGTGGCCCCGCCGGTATTGACGTAGACGGTATGGACCCGCGCCCCGGCCTGGGCCAGGCGGGGGACGCAGTACGAGGTATCCAGCCCGCCGGAGAAGGCCAGGGCGACAGTTTGCATACTAGATATTTATGCAATCGGACCCGCGCTGGCAACCCCGGCACTCTCCCCTCCCCGACCGTGTCCGCACCACCCGGGACAAAATGCGCGGTT
>DATIOP010000365.1:0-3677 GCA_035472975.1 Gemmatimonadales bacterium | reverse complement strand
GCCGCCAGGGAATGGGCTCGCGCCACCAAGGCCATGCCGGGATACCGACCCTCTGCTATCAGCTCACTCTCCGAGGCGCCGAAGAAGGCTCACGACGACATCCTGAAGCAGCTGGACAAGGAAAATTTTTCTGAGGCCACTCGGCTTTCGGTGGCTCTCCGGGCTCGGTGGGGAGATCCGCTCGGCGCTTTCAACTCGCTCATGGAGAATCTCCCGGAAGCTTCGGCGCCGGCGATCGAGGCGCTGCAACAGTTCCTGGAACAGGCCAAGACCCAGAGCACGCCCGACGCATACAAGGCGCAGGGAAAGGCTCTCGAGGAGCTGGCCGAACGCTGGTCCGGCGCGCCGCAGAAGGCCCGCTTTCGTCTCGATGCCGCACGCGCCTATGCGAGCGCCGGTGACCGCGCTTCTGCCCGACGGATGCTGACGATGATCGCGGAAGATCCGGTCAACGCGCCTACCGTGACCGCGGGAGCCTCCGCGACCCTGGTCGGGCTTCTGGTAGATGAAGGCAAGCTCGACGAAGCGTCCAAGCGGCTGGAGGAGTACCGCAACCTGCTCCCGGTCGATGAGTACCAGGAGCTGAGACGGCAAATCGCGCTTGGCTACGGGCGAACCGGTGCGCCGGATCGCGGGTTGGCGTTGCTCACCTCGGACAGCACAGTAGAAGGCATGGCTGCGGTAGGGCGCATTCAACTCTATCGTGGCGACATCAAGGGAGCCTCGGATGCCTTCCGGGCTGCCGGGCCGTTTGCCGGTGACCGGGCCCAGGCGACGGAGCGCACCGCTCTGCTCGCGGTACTCCAGCCGATCGAGGCCGAGTCGCTTCCAGCACTGGGGTCAGCATTCGCGAAGCTCGATTCGGGTGACAGCGTTCACGCCGCTGCCGCGTTCGAGAAACTGGCCACCGATCTGCCTCCGACAGGGGGTGGCGCCGAACTGAAACTCCTGGCGGGACGGATTCAGGCGGCGCAGAAGCAGCCGGTCGCGGCCGAGCAACTCTTCAGGGCGGCGATCGTGAAAGACGCTCCCGCTACGGCGGCCGCGGCCTCGCTGGAGCTTGGTCGCCTGCTTATGGACCAGGAGCGCGGTTCCGAGGCGGCGATAATGCTGGAACGGATGATCCTGGATTATCCCACGAGCGCTCTCGTGCCCCAGGCGCGACGGCTGCTTGATCAGGCGCGGGGAGCGACGCCGAAGACATGAAGCGGCGAGAATTCCTGCGAACAACGGGCCGGGCGGGCATGGCGGGAGTGGTGGGCACCTGGCTCGGCTCAATCCCAATCTCCCCAAGGAGGGCTGCCCCCTGGTACCTGATTCCCATGGACGACGTACAGTCGGATCACCTCAAGGCGTATGGGGTGACCTATCGCGTCCTCGAGCGGGGCAGCCGGGCGGAATGGTTCCTCAACTATCGCGGCGGATCGTTCCTGGTGCCCGGTGAGGTCGGCACCGATCGGGACGCGGCACTGGCCGGGGTGACGCTGGAGCCGCTCGACGAAAACAAGCTGCTCTCGATCCGCGCCCAGCTCCAGCAGGAGAACATGGACGCGGTACCGCTCGAGAAGCCGCCCAAGGTCGCGGTGTACGTCACCCCGGGAGCATCGCCCTGGGACGACGCAGTCACCATGGTGCTCAACTACGCCGGCATCGCCTTCGAGAAGATCTGGGACCCGGAAGTCGCCACCAAGGCGCTCAAGAAGTACGACTGGCTGCACCTCCACCACGAGGACTTTACCGGCCAGTACTCCAAGTTCTTCCTGAATTACTCGGGCGCGCCCTGGCTCACCGACATGGTGCAGCGTAATCAGGCGACGGCCAAGGCACTTGGTTTCGCCAATGTGCCCGCGGAGAAGCGCGCGGTGGCACAGGAGATCCGGGCATTCGTGGATCGCGGAGGGTTCCTCTTCGCCATGTGCACCGCGACCGAGACGCTCGACCTGGCGCTGGCCAGTGCCAATACCGACATCGCCGCGTCCTATGCCGACGGGACGCCGATGGCGCCCGACGCGGCGAGCCACATGGACTGGAGCCAGGCACTCGCCTTTCAGAATGCGCAGCTGGAGCTGAGCCCCAACGTACCGGCCTTCTCCGACATTGACGGCCACCAGGTCAACTCACCGGAGCGCCGTCAGCCGCTCGGCGCCTTCAAGCTCTTTGGCTTCAGTGCCAAGATCGACCCGGTCGCCACGATGCTGGTGCAGAACCATCGCGACGTGATCCCCGACTTCTACGGCCTCACAACCTCATTTACCAAGCGCACCCTGAAGCCGGCCGTGACCGTCCTGGCGGACGAGACCGGCGCCCCATGGGTCAAATACATCCATGGCGAGCTGGGACAGGGTACCTGGACCTTCTACGGCGGCCACGACCCCGAAGACCCGCAGCACCAGATCGGCGACCCCCCCACCGACCTCTCCCTCCATCCCCATTCTCCGGGGTATCGGTTGATTCTGAACAACGTGCTTTTCCCGGCGGCGAAGAAAAAGGAATTGAAGACGTAATAGCAGCCGTCAGCCATCAGCCATCAGACGTTAGCAAGAACACCTCATCCCGAGCGCAGCGAGGGACCTAGTGTCCCTGCGCAAGCACATAGGCAAGGCGAGTAGGTCCCTCACTTCGTTCGGGATGAGGTGCCCGGCTGACGGCTGACGGCTGACGGCTGAACGTGACTAAATTCCCCTCCCAATGCCTCGCATCCCCACATCTCTCCAAGCCGCACTAAGCACCGAAATCGCCGCTGCCGGCGGTCGGGAAGTCTCGTTTGTCGCCCAGGTGGGACAAGATGGCGAGATCACTTCCGTCCGGGTCGTAGCGCGAGGGACGGTCGAGATGGTGCTGGCGTTGCCGGGTTCGGCGCAGCGGGGGGAGATGTTGCTGCACAATCATCCCAGCGGCGTGCTGGAACCGTCCATCGCCGATCTGAGCGTCGCCGCACGGCTACACGACGGAGGTGTCGGCTTCGGCATCATCAACAACAGCGCGACCGAGCTTTACGTCGTGGTCGAAGTGCCCAAGGGACGGACGCAAAAAAAGCTCGACGCGCTTGGAGTGGTGCAAACGCTGGGAGAACGGGGCCCCGTTGCTCACTGTATGGGACAGTATGAAGACCGGCCCAGTCAGCGTGACATGACCGCGCACATCACCGATGCCTATAACGATGGCGGGGTGGTGTTGCTCGAGGCCGGTACTGGGGTAGGGAAGTCGTTCGCCTATCTGGTTCCCGCCCTCGCCTGGGCAGCGGCCAATGGTGAGCGTACCGTGGTGAGCACCAACACGATCAACCTTCAGGAACAGCTGGTTGGCAAAGACCTGCCGCTTCTGCGGGATGCGCTCTCGACCGAACAGCACTCGCCGACCTTTGCCCTTCTCAAGGGCTGGCGGAACTATCTCTGTCTCTCCCGGCTTCACGCTGCGATCGGCGCCCAGCGATCATTGCTCGAGCCGGACAAGTACGACGAGATCCGCAGCATTGCCGAGTGGGCGGGCCACACGGCCGACGGAACGCTGGCCGACCTCGCCGTCCCTCCCACACCGGAAGTCTGGGACGAGGTCAGCGCCGAGGCCGACCTCTGCACCCGTCTCCAGTGTCCTCACTTCGAACCCTGTTTCCTGTTTCGCGCTCGACGTCAGGCAGCCGAGGCGGACATCGTTGTGGTCAATCACCATCTGCTCTC
>DATIOP010000364.1:0-5833 GCA_035472975.1 Gemmatimonadales bacterium | reverse complement strand
GAAATGGACCTCGCCCGCTCGGTGCTGTCGAAAGAGGAAAGCGACTGGGCCCAGGCTGGTGACAACGTGATCGCTCTGGACGCCGCCACCCTCGCGGCTGAAAAAAAGCTGGAGGAGCAACGCGCCAGCCAGGCGGAAGCGCGCGAAGCGTTGGGCCAGCGCATGAGCGGGGTTCAGGCTGAGCGCGACAGTGCTAAGGCTGCCCGCGACGCCTCGGCCGCCGAAGTCGAGCGTGCCCTGCGCCAGCGCTACGAGCGGCTTCGCGGAGCGCGGGTAGCGCGGGTGGTCGTTCCCCTCGTCGGCGCCGCCTGCGGTGCCTGCTTCACCACCGTGCCGCTCAATCGGCGCAGCCAGATTCGCTCCGGCAACGTGATCGACTGGTGCGAGAGCTGCGGCGTCATTCTGTATTACGCGGATGAGCAGGGTGGCTGATCGTTCACCTCCGCCGCTTCGGTGGATTATCGAGGGCGCCGCCGATCCGGTTCGCGCCCTCGCTCTGGCTAACTCGCTGCGGCTGCCGATTCCGCTCGCCGCTCTCCTGGTGCAGCGGGGAATCGACAGCGAAATCACCGCGCGACGATTCCTCCGTCCCGCTCTGCAGGAACTCGCCGATCCTTACACTCTGGCCGGAATGGATCAGGCCGTCTCCCGGATCACCGAGGCGGTCCGCTCCGGCACCCGCGTCATGGTCCACGGCGACTACGACGTGGATGGTCAGTGTGGGACCGCGATGCTCACCCGGGTCCTGCGTGCAGCGGGTGCAGAGGTGTTTCCGTTCCTTCCCCATCGCCTGCGGGATGGTTACGACCTGGGGTCGGCCGGTGTCGCCGCCGCGCGGGAGGCCGGCGTCCGTCTCATTATTACCTGCGATTGCGGCATCACCGCCGTTGCCGCGGTGGAGCAGGCAAGAGCCGCGGGGATCGATGTCATCATCACCGATCATCACCTGCCCGGTCCCGAGCTTCCGGCGGCCGTCGCCATCATCAATCCGCAGCGTCCCGACGATCGATCCGACCTGAAGCAACTCTGCGGCACCGGTGTCGCTTTCAAGCTGGTGCAGGCGCTGGTTCCGGCGCTGGGACTGCCGGTCAACCTGCCGTATCACCTGCTTGATCTGGTGGCCATGGCCACCATCGCCGACATCGTTCCGCTGACCGGCGAGAATCGCATCATCGTCCGGCACGGTCTCAAGCTCATTTCGGAGACGCGTTGGGTCGGGCTGCGCGCTCTGGTTAGAGTGGCGGGGCTCGAGGGCCGGGAGATCCGGTCGGGGCAGGTGGGATTCGTGCTTGGTCCCCGGCTCAATGCTGCCGGCCGGGTGGGTGATGCTCAGGACGGTCTCCGGCTTCTGCTGACCGACGACGAGGCCGAAGCCGACAACCTGGCCCATCGGCTGGAAGGGCTCAACGTCCAGCGACAGGCGCTCGATCAGCGCATTCTCGAAGAGGCCATCGCTCAGGTCGAGCGCGAGGTCGATGCGGAACACACTCCCGCGTTCGTCCTCGCGGCCGAGGGATGGCATCCGGGCGTCGTGGGCATCGTCGCCTCGCGAGTGGTCGAACGCTACGGGCGGCCGACTTTTCTCGTCGCCTTCGAGGGCGACATCGGCAAAGGCTCGGGCCGGAGCATCTCCCGGTTCGACCTGCATGGAGCGCTGCAACGCTGCGGCGACCTGCTGGACCGCTACGGTGGTCACCACATGGCGGCCGGCGTTACCTTGCGGCGCGATCGGCTCGAAGCTTTCCGCGAACGGTTCATCTCGGTGGCTCGGGAGTCGCTAACGCCCGAAGATCTGGGTCCCGAGCAGCGGGTGGATCTGGTGCTGGAACTCACCGAGGTGAGTGCCGATCTCGAACGGCTCTGCCGTCACCTCGAGCCCTGCGGCATGGGGAATCCCGCACCGGTTTTCGGGGTGCGCGGAGTTTCGCTGAATGGCGCGCGACGGGTCGGTGGCAGCCACTTAAGGGGGACTTTGGCCCACAGCACCGTGAGACTCCCCGCCATCGGTTTTCAATGGGCCGACCGGGTCCCGTGGATGGTGCAGGCTCCGGGCGTTCCGCCGGTCGTGGATGTGGCCTTCCGGCTCGAGCAGCACACCTATATGGGGGAAACCGGCCTGCAGGCGCGGCTCATGGCGCTTGCGCCCAGTCCCGGTGCCGCCCCAGTGGAGGCGCCGGTCCCCGAAGTCCCGGCATAGTCGTGAGAATCGTCGGTGGGATCTATGGCGGTCGCACGATCTTGTCGCCCCGGGATCCTCGGGTGCGTCCCACGGCCGATCGGGTGCGGGAGGCCTGGATGAGCATTCTTCAGGACTCGCTCCCCGGCGCTCGAGTGGTAGATCTTTTTGCGGGAAGCGGTGCCTTGGGACTCGAGGCCCTGTCCCGAGGCGCTGTGAGCGCGGACTTCGTGGAGTTGAACCAGCCCTCGCTTGCTGCACTACGGGCCAACATCGACCGCTTGGGCGTTTCCGCCCAGGTTTCCGTCCACCGGGGCGATGCGCTGCGCTACGCCGAACGACTGGCTCCGGGCACCTTCGATGTCGCCTTCGCCGACCCGCCCTATTCCACCGGCCAGGCGGCCCGGCTGGTGGAGGGCTTCCGCAAGAGCGCTTTCGCCCGCATTCTCGGCGTAGAGCATCAGGCCGCTGAGCCACTCCCGGGAGACGAAACCCGGCGTTATGGCGAAACAGCTCTCACTTTCTGCTACGCTCCATGACACGTATCGCCGTCTATCCGGGCTCGTTCGACCCACCGACCCGGGGTCACACCGATCTGATTTCCCGTAGCCTGGCCCTCGCCGACCAGGTGATCGTCGCCATTGCGACCAACCCGAACAAGCAGCCTCTATTCAGCGTGGAGGAACGGCTGACCATGCTGCGGGCGGCGACGGGGAATGAAGCGCGGGTGCGGTACGAATCATTCGAGGGACTGCTGGCGGACTTCGCCCGGAAAGTTGGAGCGCATATGATTGTGCGCGGGCTCCGGGCCGTCAGCGACTTCGAATACGAGTTCCAGATGGCCCTCATGAACCGGCAGCTGCATCACTCGCTCGAGACGGTGTTTCTGGTCCCGAGCATCGAGACGACCTACGTCAGCTCGAGCCTGGTGCGAGAGGTGGCGCGATTCGGAGGTGACGTGGGAACGATGGTTCATCCGGCCGTGGCGGAGGCACTCCGCCGGCGCTTCGCCCAATGACGTTCCGCCAGGAGCTGGTGGAGCGCGCCAGGGGCCGCGGTGCCCGGATCCTTCTGCCCGAGGGTGCCGATCCACGGGTGCAGGCGGCCGCGCGCCGCCTGGAAAGTGAAGGCATACTCGAGCCGATCCTGATCGGTCCAGGTGGGATCGATCCCGCGCGGGATCCGCGGGTGTCCCAGGTCGCGCAACACCTTCGGGAGCGGCGGCCCGACCGGGTGCACGACGCCATCCACGCCATCGACCTGGCTAACGATCCGCTCCGTTTCGCCGCGGCACTGGTGGCACTGGGGGAGGCCGATGGCTGTGTCGCCGGAGCCACTCACACGACGGCCGACGTCCTGCGTGCTGCTCTCTGGGCGATCGGCCCGGAACCGAGTGTCGGTGCGGTAAGCTCCGCCTTCTACATGGCGCTGCCCGATGGACGGGTGCTCACTTTCACTGATTGCGCGGTCATCCCGGAACCCACGCCGGCCCAGCTCGCCGACATCGCGCTCGCAGCCGCGCGCGATCGGAACAGACTCGTCGGCGACGAGCCTCGGGTGGCATTCCTCTCCTACAGCACGAGAGGGAGTGCCGCCGGACCTCGAATCGACCGAGTTCGGGAAGCGGTGACAATTTTCCGCGGCCGGGCTCCGGAGATCGCCTGCGACGGTGAGCTTCAGGGAGACGCGGCGCTCGTTCCCGAGATCGCCCGGCGAAAGGCGCCGGACTCAGCAGTCGGCGGTCGCGCCAACATCCTGGTGTTCCCCGATCTCGATGCGGGCAATATCGCATACAAACTGGTCCAGTCCCTGGCAGGAGCCACGGCCCTCGGTCCGATCCTGCAGGGGCTGGCCCACCCTATGAGTGACCTCTCGCGCGGCGCCAGTCCGGATGATATTGTCGAGGTGGCCGCGATGATCAGCCTGCAGCGCGATCGTTCCTAACCCTTGGAGGAGTGTGATGGGCTTTTCGGCGACGAAGGATCGCGGCGTCTACATCGTGCATGTCGACGGACAGCTGATCGTGGGAAACCGGCAGGAGCTGAAGGCGGCGGTCCAGGAGGCCCTGGATCAGGGTGAACGAAAATTCCTAATTGACTTTTCGCGGACCGGTTACATCGATTCATCGGGTTTGGGTGCCCTGGTGTCGATTTCCAAGCGGGTCCGCGAGCAGAGTGGGGAGCTTCGCCTGTCGGGCCTCAACGAAGACTTGCGCTCGCTGTTCGAATTGACCAAACTGGACACCCTTTTCTCGATTGCCGAAACCGCCGAACAGGCACTGGGGTCCTATTGACGTCAATGGAACCAACCGCCGCGCTCCGCCTGTGCGTTCGCCGCCGCCGCCTTCCCGGGCCCAGTGGCTCCACAGTCGAGGTAAACCTGCGGGTGCCGAGCGATGTTGGTTGCATTGAAGAAGTGGTGGATCTCATTCTCCGGCATTGCTGCAGCGGCAACTGGTCTTCCCGCCGGCTGCGGTTCAATCTCCGGGTCGCGATCGCTGAAGCGCTGGCCAATGCCATCGTTGCTGGAAACCACGAGGACCGCTCGAAGTCGGTGGACGTTCATGCCGAGCTGTTCGCCGACAAGATCCGGATCCACGTAACCGATCAAGGGTCGGGCTTCGACCCCGCCACCATCAGCGCCCCTCTGGACCCCGAAGAGCTCGACCGCCCCAATGGCCGCGGCATCTTCCTCATCAAGAACCTCGTCGACGACGTCGTATTCAACCCTCAGGGGAACTCGATCTGCATGACGCTCCGCCGCCAGTAACGGGGCTGGAGGCTGCGACGGACGCGCTGGGCACGCTCACCGGGGCCCAGCTTCGCCTGTGGCGTTATGACGGTCGTACCCTGCGGCCCTTCACCGGGAGCGATCCGGGCTGGACCCCGGTTATGCCCCGGGAGCCGGGCCTGGTCCCCAGCAACGATGGGGGAGTCTGGCTCCAGCCCATTCTCGCCGCCGAAGGTTTCTGGCTCGAAGTCGCCGGGGTCCCCGAATCTCGCGCCGCAACCCTCGGCCCCGATCTGGCCGCTCTCCTCGGCGTGGTTTTCAATACCGAGCGAGAAACCGGAGAACTCACCAACGAGCTGGCGGGCCGCTACGAGGAGATTGATCTCCTCTACGCCATCAGCGAAATCCTCGGCCATACCCTGCAGTTCAAGGACGCTGCCCAGACCATCGTCCGCGAGGTGAGCGACGTGGTGGGAGCCCGTCGGGCCTCCATCATGGTGTGGGACGAGGAGGCCGGCCGGCTGGTGACCGTCGCGGCACGCGGCTTCTCGCTCGCCGAGGCTTCGCCGGTGGATCCCGAGGATCCCAACTCGGTTGCGGCTCAGGTATTTCGCCAGCGACGGATCATCAGCTTCGATCCCAACCAGCCGGCCCTCCCGATCACGGCGGATCGCGCCACCCGGGATTACCGCGGCGAATCCTTTCTCAGCATTCCCATCTGCTATGCCGCGCCGGGCCTCGGTTCCCGCTGCGTTGGCGTCATGAATCTCACCAACCGGCTCGGCGGCGAACCGTTCTCGGCGAGCGATCTCAAACTGGTCTCCGCGGTAGCCAATCAGATCGGCGCCGCGATTGAGAACAGTCGGCTGGTGCAGCAGGACCTTCGCCAGCAGCGGGTCCGCCGCGAGCTGGAACTGGCGCACGACC
>DATIOP010000363.1:0-8613 GCA_035472975.1 Gemmatimonadales bacterium | reverse complement strand
TCTGGCCGCGTCCACCGCACAGGTGGCACAAGGCGATCTCGACAGCACCGCCTTCAACATCGCCACCGGCAATCAACGCAATGTGCTCGAGCTGGCCGAGTCGGTGGGGAAGATCGTCGGCCGCAAGCCCGAGCTGGATTTCGCCCCGCCGCGGCCGGGAGAATTGCGCCGCAACTCACTGGTCATCGACAAGGCACGTAACGGACTTCGCTGGACTCCCGTTCATCGTTTCGAGGACGGCCTCGAACAACTCGTCAACTGGTTCAAGCAGGGAGCCCCCTGATGCAGCAGACCGGACCGTCGCTTTCCTCCGCGTGGGACCTGGTCCTCACCAGCAGTGTCGAAACCAAAGTTGTCCTGGCGGTTACCGCGACCTTCTCGCTGATCTCCTGGTTTATCATCGGGCTCAAATGGTGGCAGTTCCGCCGGCTCAAGAAGCAGGCGGATCGCTTCTTCTCCGAGCTGGAGCGGACCACTCGCCTGACGGATGCCTACCATGCCGTGATGAAGCTGCCGCCCTCGCCCTATAACCGCCTGTTTCGGGAGTCGCTCAACTTCTATTCCGAGTTGCGTCCTGGTGGGCTCAAGGATGAGGGGAGCCGGGTCACCCTGACGAGCACTCAGGTCGAAGCACTGAAAATGGTCCTGGGGAAGGAAGTGGCCGCGGAGCGGGATCTGATGGCGCGGTTCGTCTCCTGGCTGGCCACCGTCGGTTCCGTGAGCCCACTGCTCGGTCTGCTGGGTACCGTGCTGGGCGTCATGGATGCGTTCATCGGCATTGCGTCCAAGGGCTCAGGTAACCTCTCGGCGGTGGCTCCCGGCGTCGCCGAAGCCCTCGTCACCACTGTGGCGGGCCTGGCGGCTGCCATCCCGGCGGTGATTGCCTACAATGCGTATGTGAACCGGATCGGCTTGTTCGCCGGTGAGCTTGAAGGGTTCGCCCACGAAATCGTCGGCAGCATGGCGAGAGAAGGGTTGCTGTAAAATGTTGACCGGACTGGGGCGCGGCGGGCTGCGTGGTCACGGCGAGCTGCCGCTGAACGCGGATATCAACGTCACATCCCTGGTGGACGTTGCCTTCGTGCTGCTGATCATCTTCATGATTGCAGCCCCTATCATGCAGGGCGGGGTGGACGTTCAGCTGCCTCGCGCCGAAGCGCGGCCGATCACCGCGCGCGAAGGCATGGTGGTTTCGGTGGATCGCCAGGGTCGGATCTTCATCGATCAGACCCAGGTTTCCTACAACGATTTTCGCATCACCTTCAAGTCGCTGGTTACGGCCCGCAAGCCCGCCTCAGTCTACGTGCGCGCCGATTCCCGAGTGCCCTACGGGGACGTGGTCCGCGTGCTCGCCGTGATCCGTACCTCGGGGGTGCGCGACGTGGGTCTCGTCGCCCAGGACGAAACTGCGCCGTGAGATACGCCGCGGCGATCCGTCAGCCGACCGGAGGAGTTGGAGCCGGTCTCTTCGGAACCGTGGCGGTTCACGCCGGCGTGGTGGCCTTCCTGTGGGTTGCAGTCCAGCCGCCTCCTCCATCGCCGCCGTCCTATGCGGTGGAGCTGGTCGCGGCGCCAGCACCCAAACCAGAGCAGAAACCCGCTCCGGAAACCGTGACGCGGCCGCCTGCCGAACCTCCTGCTCCGACCAAGCCGGCGCCCAAGCCGCTGCCGAAGACGGCTCCGACGCCTCCGCCCAAGCCCGTGGAGACCGAGCAGAAGACCGAGCCCAATCCCCGAACCACGGCACAGCAGGCTCCTCTGCCCGGTGAAAAACCCAATACCGGATCGGACGCCGTAACTGTAAGCACGCCGGGCCTGGCCTTTGCATTTCCGGAGTACCTACGGAACATCGTGCAGGAGGTCTATCGGCGCTGGGACCGTCCCATGGGCTCCTCGCTCAAGGCCGAGGTGAGCTTCCTCATTCTGAGGGACGGCACGGTGCGGGAGATCAAGGTCACGAATGGGTCCGGAAATTTCTCCTTCGATCTCGCCGCTCAGGGCGCCATCGAAGCGGCGGGAGCCGCCCAGGCCTTCGGGCCGCTTCCCGATGGGTATGAGGCCGACGTCCTGCCCGTCTCCTTCTACTTCACGCCACGTCCTCAATGATCCGTCTTCGTGCCGCCTTTATCGGACTGCTTACGACCGCCGCGCTCAGCGTTTCCGGTCGACTCCTTGCCCAGGACACGACGCAGGCCCAGGAAGGAGTCCGGGTCGGCATCGAATACCGTCCGGGAGAGCGGCCTTCGATCGTCGTCCTGCCGGCCATGGGACGTGACTCCGCGCGAAACGTTCTTCTCCGCGACCTCGACTACAGCGACCGCTTCGAAATCATTCCCGTCGGATCTGAGGGAGCGTCGACCACCGTCAACTACGTCCTGCTGCGCTCCTTGGGGGCGGACTTCGGGGTGGAGCTCGCCGATGTGGCCGGGGCCACCGCGTTTCGGCTCCATGACATGAAGACGGGCACGATGCGGAAGGAGCAGCGGGTGAACCTGCCCGCCCCCGGCGATCCCAATTTCCGGATGACGGTGCATCGCATTGCTGATGAGATCGTCCGCTCTGCCATCGGTACGCCGGGCTACGCGGCGTCCCAGGTGGTATTCCTTTCCAACAAGCGGGCGTATCGGGTGGACAGCGACGGCGCGACCATGGCCGTCGTCACTCCCGACGGCGACGAGGTGCTTTCTCCTGCCTGGAGTCCCGACGGGAAGAAGATCGCCTACACCAAGTTTGTGGCGGGCCAGGGTTCTATCGTCCTGATCGACGTCGCCAGCGGGCAGCGGACCGTGCTCGCGCCGACCACCAAAGCGCTCAACTTCACGTCAGCCTTCTCTCCCGACGGCCGGACCCTGGCCTTCGCGCGCGCGACGGAAGAAGGGACCGATATTTACACCGCGGAAGTCGCCACCGGATGCTGCCTGCAACGCTTGACCGTCGGACGCTACTCCGATAACCTTTCACCCAGCTATGCGCCGGATGGTCGGCGGATGGCTTTCGTCTCGACAAGGGCAGGCCTGCCACAGATTTACGTCATGGGCGCAGACGGCACCGACCAGGAGTTGCTGGCGCCGTTTGACTATGGCGTTACCGGCAGTTCCAATGCTCCGGAGTGGTCGCCCGATGGGGCAAGCGTGGTGTTCCACCGAGACGTGGACCGCTCGCCGCAGATTTTCGTCCTCGATGTGGCAGGCCGGAAGGTGCGGCAGCTCACATCATCGGGCCGGAACGAAGATCCAACTTGGGCGCCGGACGGGAAGCACGTCGCGTATGTGTCCGACCGCAGTGGGACCCGGCAGCTCTGGGTGATCGACATCATTACCGGGCGCGTCCGTCAGCTTACGTTCACCGGTGGAGTGCGGCTCCCAACGTGGTCACGCCGATTCTGAGATCTCGACCGACCTCACCCCTGAATTACGGAGTCATCATGCATTTCCAGTTCCGCCTCCTCACGATCGTCGCTGCTGTGGGCCTGCTCGCATGCGGGAAAAAGCCCGAACCCGAAGCTCCGGCCCCCCAGCCGACGCCGACGGCTAACCAGCCCGCTCCGACACCTCCGTCCGAGGATGCCGCGGCAAAGGCGGCCCGTGAGCAAGCCGAACGCGACCGTCTCGCCCGCGAAGCGGCCGAAAAGGCGGCGGCGGATCGCGCGACGGCGTTGCAGCAGCTGGTGGCCATGATTCACTTCGATTTCGACAAGGCCGACATTCTGTCGGACGATGTCTCCAATCTGGACCGCAAGGCCGCCATCATGCAGGCCAATGCCGGCGTCCGGATCCGGGTGAGCGGCCATGCGGACGAGCGCGGATCGGATGAATACAACCTGGCGCTGGGCAACCGCCGCGCCGGCGCGGCCAAGCGCCAGCTGGTGAACAAGGGCGTGGATGCCGGCCGCATTGAAGTCATTTCGTTCGGGGAAGAGCGTCCGCTCGATCCCGGTCATGATGAGGGCGCCTGGGGCAAGAATCGCCGCGATGAGTTCGAGGTGACGGCCGGAGGCGAATCACTGGTGCTGCCCCAATAATGCTTGCGCGCCACTGCCCGGCCATCGCGCTGGGCCTGCTCGCCCTTGGAGCCTGTGCTTCCAAGGGCGACGTGCGCCGCCTCGAGGAACAACTGGTCCTGAGTCGCGGCGAAAACATGCGCGCCGACTCGGCTCGCGCCGTGCAACTGGCCCAGATCCTCGAGACCCAGCGGCGGACTATGGATTCACTGTCTTCCCTGGCCCGCACCGCGGAACAGACCTCGCGGCAGGTGGGTACCGCCAAGGGCGACCTCGCCAACGATCTCTACAACATTCAGCAGCAACTGGTTCAGATTCAGGCTCTAACCGGCCAAAGTCAGCAGCGTCTCACCGAGCTCCGCACTCAGCTCGAAGCGCGGGGAGAGCAGCTCAACGCCGCTCCCGCTCCCTCGGATAGCTCCCGGCCCGCCCCTGCGGCCGGTGGTGCACAGCCTTCGGCCGACCAGATGTACGAAGCCAGCCTGAACCAGCTCCGGCGGGGATCGCCGGGAACCGCTCGCGCGGGGTTCCGGGAATTCCTCCGGCTGTATCCGACGGATCCTCGAGTCCCTGACGCCAACTACTTCATCGGAGAGAGCTTCGCTGCAGAGTCGCCCGATTCGGCGGTGGGCTACTACCAGAAAGTGGTGGAGACCGCACCCCAGTCGATTCGGGCGTCGAGTGCGGTCTACAAGCTCGGACTCGTGGCGGAACGCAGGAAGGATCTCGAAGGCGCGAAGGCCTACTACCAGCGCGTTATCTCCGATTATCCCCGTTCCGACGAAGCGGCCCTCGCGCGAGATCGCCTGAAGTCGCTCGGACGGTAGCACCCGGAACGGCAGCATGACCGCTCCGGGCGCGGAGATGCCTTTCCTCGAGCACCTCGAGGAGCTCCGAATCCGGCTGATCCGAGCCCTCGCGGCAATTGTCGTGGGGTTCGGAATCGGTCTCTGGTTGGTTCAGCGGTTTCAGCTCGTCACACTCCTCAAACAGCCGATCGCTCCCTACCTCGCCAGCACCGGCGGGAAGCTCGCCGTCCTGAGTCCCACCGATCCGGTGATGATCGTCCTCAAACTGGGCTTCATCACCGGCGTCGTTCTCGTCTCCCCGATCATCATATACCAGATCTGGGCCTTCCTCGCGCCGGCCCTGTACGACCGGGAGCGCAAAGCGATCATGCCGGCGCTGGGATTCGGATTGGTCCTGTTCCTGACCGGATCGTCCCTCGGGTATTTCTACCTGCTGCCCCAGGCCTTGCGCGTGCTGTTCAGCTTTCAGTCCGAGGCGTTGGCGCTCGTCATCACCTACAACGAGTACTTCAGTTTCGTGCTGCAGATCGTGCTCGCGATGGGGATCTCTTTCGAGTTGCCGCTGGTCATCATCCTCCTGGCGGCGGTTGGTGTCATCTCGCCGTTGGGCCTGCACCGGTTCCGTCGTTACGCGATGGTACTCTGCATGTTCGCCGGAGCAATCCTTTCGCCCGGCACCGACGTACTCTCGATGATCATGATGACCGTGCCGCTGTGGCTGCTTTACGAGGTCGGGTTCGTGGGCGCCTGGGTGATCGACCGGCGGCGGCGGGCCGTCACGGCCGCGATCATCTTCTTCGCTCTGTTCGCCATGCCGGGCCGGGCTGCAGCCCAGCAGCCGGTTCCCCCACCCAAGCCCGGGCAGCCGGTGCAACGGGGTCCGGGGGATACCCTTCCCCCCGACTCGACTCGGGTCCGACCCGGCCAGGCGGTGGATACCGCAACTGCCCGTCGGCTTGGTCTGCCCACCGGTCCGACCTACACCTTCGCTCCCGATGATTCGACGCTCGCTGAGCTTCAGCTCCTGGAGGGATATGAAGCCACGCGGTACCGATCGGATTCGGCCACAGTCCTCGCCGACGAGCGCCGCATTTTCCTCGACAGCAAGGCAATGACCCGCCGCGGAACGACAACGCTGGAAGCGGATTCAATTCTGTACCAGGAGACCACGTGTCTCATCGAGGCCTCGGGAACTCCCAACCTCTTCGATGGGGAAACAGTCCTGACTGGCGGGGGAGGCATCCGCTACGACACCTGCATTCGGCGCGGAGTGGTGACCAAGGCGCTCACCAGCTTCAAGCAGAACAGCAGCGACTGGTTTCTGCGGGGAAACCTGGCCCAGGACTCCAGTGCCTCAAGGGTCTACGCCTCCTCGAGCGACATCACCAGCTGCGACCTGCCCGAGCCCCACTACCACTTTTCCGCCAAGGAAGTGAAGTGGATCGCCCAGACCATCATGATCGCTCGGCCCGCCGTCCTCTATGTGCGGGACGTGCCGGTCCTCTGGCTCCCCTTCGTCTGGGCCGATGGACGGCCTGGCCGGCACTCGGGAATCTTGATTCCGCGATTCGGGCTCAACGACATCGTCCGCCCCAACGGCGGGTATAATCGGCAGATCACCAACGTGGGCTATTACTGGGCGGCTAACGACTACCTGGATTTCACCGCGCGGCTGGATTTCTACGATAATCGCTATGTCCAGTATGGGGTGGCGGGACAGTACCGCTGGCTGAATCGGTTTGTGAGCGGGGCGATTGCCTACAACCAGCAGCACGAGAACACCGGGTCCTCATCGACCAACATCCGGTGGGACCATCGCCAGAATTTTGACCTGAGTACCTCGCTCAACCTGAGCCTGAACTACGCCAGCAATTCGCAGGTGGTGAGCGACAACGCGCTCGATCCCCTGCTTTCCACGCAGCAGATCCTCAGCTCCGCTAATTTTTCCAAGCGCTTTGCCTGGGGCAACGTGAACCTCGGCGCCAACCGCCGGCAGCCGCTCTCCCCGGGGCAGCCGACCACGATGCAGCTTCCGGCGCTGGCGATCTCCCCCAAGCCGATCGACATCACCAGGGACATCACGTGGTCTCCCGGGTTCAGCATCACCAATGATCTCACCAACAACAGCCCGAATGCTCAGGTCCGAGTGTTGCCCGGCGGCGGGAAGGATACCCTGAGCTCGACGTTCGACCAGCGGGCCACCGCGATGAACTTCGACACCCCGGTCCGCTTCGGCGGTTGGGACTTCCGGAACTCCTTCGCTTATAACGACCAGAAGCGTGAGGGGTCGCTGACCGCTCTTCCCATCAAGATTCCCGATCCCTCGACACCCGATCCAACGGATTCGATCATCGTCGCGCGGACCTTCACTGGGGATTTCTCCAGCAGTTTCGACTGGGAGACGGGGATCAACCTTCCCACGCTGTTTCGGGCCTCGTGGAAACTCCAGCCTGTACTGGGTGTGGCCAACGCGAGCTCGATTGGGCCGTTCGCCATCCGCAATCGCAACACCAATGGGGACTGGGTGTTTCAGGGCAAGCGGTTCAACTTCGGCGTAACGTCCTCGCCGACCTTTTTCGGATTCTTCCCCGGCTTCGGGCCGATCGCCCGGATCCGGCACAGCGTTTCCCCGACCATCAGCTACACCTACAATCCGGCGGCGAGCGTCTCCCAGGAATTTGCCCGCGCCATCGTGGGCCCCGGGGTGCCCGTTTCGACCCGCACCCCTGCTACCCAGACCCTGAGCATCGGCCTCTCGCAAAACATCGAAGGTAAGGCAAAGAAGGCGGCCGGCGATACGACGGTAGCCGACTCAACAGAAGAGGACCAGACGAGGAAATACCGCCTGCTGGGAATCACCACATCTCCGGTATCCTACGACTTCGAGCAGGCCAAGCAACCGGGACGGAACGGGTGGACGACTCAGACCGTGACCAACACATTCCAGAGCGATCTCCTTCCGGGGTTCAACCTGAGTCTGACGCATGACCTCTGGAATGGCCCTGTCGGGTTCGATGCGAGCCACTTCGACCTCTTCCTCTCGAGCGCTACGACCGGTTTTGCGCTCTCCAGTGGGACGGTAAATGCGGTGCTTCGGTTGTTCGGTCTGGCCAAGCCCGCAAAGCAGGGCCAGACCAACGAACCGCCCCCGCCCTCGTACGTGGCCAGTCAGAGTCGCAACGGCCGCCCCCCTTCGTTCTATACGTCGGACAACAACGCCCTCCAGCCAGGATTCAGTAGCCGCCGCTTCACCGCCAACGTCAACTACACGCTCTCGCGCACCCGCCAGACTGCAGTATTCCCTCAGCCGCCTCGGCAGAATGTGGGCTTCAGCACGTCCTTCGCTCCGACGCCATTGTGGACCGTGTCCTGGTCGTCCCAGTACAACATCACCGATAAGGACTTTGAATCGAACGTGGTCCGGCTGGAGCGGAACCTCCACGAATGGCGGGCCGCCTTCAAGTTCGTCCGCAACGCGAACGGGAACTTCTCCTTTTATTTTTCGATCTTCCTCTCCGATATGCCCGAAATCAAAGGCGACTACAACCAGACGACATTCGAGCGGTAGGCTCGTCTGCGGAGCTCCCTCCAGTGACTCCAGCTGAACAAATCCGCAGTCCGATGACGATGGATTGTCCGCGCCCGGGGACATCAACGAAACCCAGCACTAATACGTAACTACCAATATTACAATGAGTTACGATATCACCCCGGAGTGGCATCCGGGCTGCCTATATGGCTGACGATTCCCCGACATGGAGACTACGATGTCCCGCGCGATGCTGGCCTTGGCCCTGGCTCTCG
>DATIOP010000362.1:0-3689 GCA_035472975.1 Gemmatimonadales bacterium | reverse complement strand
TGTGAAATGACTTTGGTCGGCGAATCCGCAGGTTGCTGCTACGGCGCTCAGCGCATGATCGTCCGCGATGAGCTCTTTTGCCAGAATCACACGGCGTTGCAGGTGATATGCATGGGGTGTATTGCATCGATGGCTCGCGTGCCCGCCATTTATCCAGAGCGGGAATACGCCGATGACGGAGGGCTCATCGCCTATGGGCCCAATGTGCCTGCGCATCATCGCCTAGCTGCTGGCTACGTCGATCGTATCCTTCGCGGCCCAACACTTAACCCGATTGACTCAACGGGCGGCAAAAAGACCCGATACTCCCTTATCTGGTCGCCTCAGCACTTGGTAACTCGGAACTCAGAACTCGGAACTCCCGCTCTTCCTCGCAACCACAGCCCCCCCGATCAGTGCCGTAAGCGCAAACCCGAACCACTGCACCGCGTAACTCAGGTGCGGCCCGTCGTCGAGAGGAGAGGGTTCGATACGACGAGGGAAGGCGGGCAGGAGCGAGTCGGGGCGCTGCAGGATTGCCAGGCCGCGGACCGGGTAGGGTAGCGCCTTCCGGATAGCTGCGAGATCCAGCCGCCCCCAGGTGATTCGGCCGTTTGTTGCCAAGGGCTCCCCGCCGCCGGGTTCCGTGGTAACCACGAAGGCTATTCCCTCGACCCGTTGAGGCCCCGGCTCTCGCAGGCTGTCCAGCTCCACGCGGTTCGCATCTGGTGAAGGCACGATACCCCGAATAACCAGCACAGCCGTGTCCCCCGTGGCCGGTCGCAACGGGGTCACGACCCGTACTGCAGGCACCCCCTCCATCGACTGCCGTCGAATCACGAATTACGTGTTGAAATCGTAGCTCCCGCTGGCTCGCACCATCCGATTGTCTGCGACACTGTCGGGCGCACCTTGGTCGAGGTCGATCGGGGGGAGCTCCCGGCTCGCCAGCATCCGCGCGTTGCTAGCCCGGCGCTCCCATAGCCGGCTCAGTTGCCAGAAGCCGAGCCTGGCGCAGATGAGTCCTGCCACCAGAGCGAGCGCGAGGAAGGACAGTCGTGAGCGACGCGTCATCGAGAGGGACATGCGTGTCTGAGCGGGAGGACATGAATTGCGGACCCCGGCTGGTGATTGAGGCCGCTAACGCAACGACAGATCAAGAGTTAGCTGGACGCCCGTGGGTGGGCCCATCGCTTGCCCGAGGGCGTCGTGAAGGTCCGTCAGTCAACGCCGACAAAGATACACGACCGGAGTCAGCCGATGCGGCATGGATGCGCGCTCGCTCTGACGATTCTGTTTCCGCTGCTGAGCCCTGCGCTGCGCGCCCAGGATCCGCACCCCCCGGAATGGGGCGCCGATTCCATGGTGCCGGACTCGAGCGACTCCCGGATGGTGTCGGACTCGAGTGACCTGGAGGAAGAAGTCGCTGACACGCTGCTGCGCCGCTCGCGCGAGCAAATGGAGTCCGGACCCAATCCCTATCTGCGCGAGATCCAGGATCGAGCGAAGCCGGTGTGGTGGGAATCGATCGCACTGGGAGCCGGGAGCCGGGCCCTCCGCTATCCGGGTGGCGGCGTGACGTACGGGCCCGGCTCCACTGGAGGAGCCCTGACTGCCGAGGTCGGCCGGCGTCAACCAGCATGCTGGACTCGGGCTCGAGTATGTCGGCTGGCTCGGTGATTTCCAGGAGGACTTCTTCGGGGCCTTGCAGTCTCTGCTCGCGATTGCGCGGGTCCATCCGCTCGGAGCCGTGGGACCGTTTCTGAAAGTAGGCGGCGGGGTGGCGACCTATAGCGTGTACGACATGGTCTACGATGAGCTGGCCTCGTTCGATGTCGGCGTGGCCTACGTGGTGGGAGCCGGCTGGGACATTCCGATGGGTCGCGAGCTGGTGATTTCGCCGCTCCTCGAGTGGCAACACTTCACCCTCGCCGGAGATCGGACCTATCACGGAAAACTGTTGAACGTTGGCCTGATGATCACCTGGTCGGGCCATGAGAGCGATCTCGACCAATTACTCTCGGAGGAATAGTCATGCGGTGGCTTCGACTGATCATCATGGCCGTCCTGTTCGGCACCATGACGGCCCCGCTATCTGCCCAGCACGAGTGCCAATGCGGACTCCGTGAAGTGAAGGAGTCCGACAACAACCCCAACCGCCGCTCGGGTATCTGGGCCTCGCTTGGCGCCGGCGCGGGCGTTGAGTCGTTCAATGCCTATGACGGTCTCGGCTGGACCAACGGCCTCTGGGGCGGGGTGGTGTCCGGTAAGGCGGGACTCACGGTGGGCCAGAATCTCACGATCGGTGGCGAAGGACAGCTCTGGATCCACGAGTTTCCTCAGTACCGGCGCATGCTCGGTAGTATCATGATCATCGGACAGCTCTATCCCGTGGCACGGGGGGGATTCTTTCTCAAGGGCGGGGCAGGGTGGACCCGGGATGACCTCCGCCTCTACTACTCGCCGGCGACTCCTATCCAGACTGAGCGGAATGGCTGGGGCTTTGTGGCAGGCATAGGGTACGACGTCCGGATCGCGAAGGACGTCTCGATCACGCCGAGTGTGGACTTCGTGGACCACTACTACGACATCCAGGAAGAACGGATGCTCAACATGGGTCTTGCCATCACCTTCCACTGACCGGCCATCGCGGACCGGTCACGAGCCGGTGCGTCGGCTCGTGGCCGGTGTAGCAATTCCGCTACAGTCAGCCTGCTACCAAACTCGTAAGTCCTAGCGTTAAAAGACACTTCCGGCTACGATAGTCCTCCCCGGGACGGCATATGGAATGCCGTCCCTTCGTGACCATGGTCACCAAACCGTCCTCGTGAAGCGATTGCCGCGCTCATCTCGCTGGTTCTTTCTTTTCGCCCTCGCCGGGGCCTCGCTTCAGTGCAGCTCGGATAACCTTACGCTTCCGGTCGAAGGGGTTCCGGCCAACATCGATGTGGTTAGTGGTGACGATCAAAGAGCCGAGGTAGGGACCCCGCTCGCCGATTCCCTGATTGTCGCCGTCACCGATTCGAAAGATCGGCCCGTCGCTGACACGCTCGTGGCCTTCGTGCTCGTGGGAGCCAATGCCGGCACTGATTTCGTTCCTGATACCGCCCGGACAGACCTGAACGGCTTAGCACGCTCCAGGTGGATCCTCGGCCACACAATGGGTGCCCAGGACGTCGAGGCTCGGGTTGTTGCCAGCACCTTGAAGGCTGTTTTCCACGCAACAGGAGATCCCGGTCCTGCGGCAACCCTCACGGAAATAAAAGGCGATCAGCAGACCGGCGAGGTCGGCACCGCGCTGGCCGATTCGCTCGTCGTGAAAGTCACCGACCAGTTCGGAAATCCCGTCTCCGGTTTATCCGTTGCGTGGAGTGCGCTTGGCGGAGGTACGGTCAGCGCAGCGACCGTGAACACCGGCGCCAACGGGCAGGCTGCAGTCCAGCGAGTCCTCGGCAACACCGCCGGTCCCCAAACTGCCGAGGCGGATGCCGCGGGACTCAACGGATCGCCGCTCATCTTCACGCACAGGGCTACCGCCGGATCCGCGACCACGATGGTAAAGGATCCCGTCACCGACGGGCAGTTCGGGCTGGTCGGGACCGAACTGACTGATTCCATCGTGGTCATCGTCAAGGACGCGAACGGCAACGGTGTCGCAGGCCGGTCGGTTCTCTGGACCATCGCGACCGGTGGTGGCACCGTGAATCCGA
>DATIOP010000361.1:0-14894 GCA_035472975.1 Gemmatimonadales bacterium | reverse complement strand
TGAGCTGGTGAAACATCGGGTCTGGGCCATGGTCAGCGATGGCGACATGATGGAAGGCGTCGCCAGCGAGGCGGCATCGCTTGCGGGTCACCTGCGGCTGGGCAATCTCAAGCTGATCTACGACGACAATCACATCACGATTGACGGATCCACCAATCTCGCCTTCAGCGAAGATGTCGGGCTCCGTTTCGAGGCCTACGGCTGGCACGTGCAGCATGTGGGAGACGGCAACGACCTCGCCGCGATCGCGCGGGCGCTCGATAATGCGGCCGCGGAAACCGCCCGGCCCTCGCTCATCATCCTGCGGACTCACATCGGCGATCCGGCGCCCACCAAGCGGGACACGGCTGCAGCCCACGGTGCTCCCCTCGGCGCGGAAGAGGTGGCGAAGACCAAGGCGATTCTGGGATGGCCGGAGCAGGAGAAGTTCGTCGTGGCCCCCGAAGCGGCGCAGTGGCGCGCCCGCTGTCTTGAAAAGGGCCGCAAGGCGTACGACGAATGGCAGGAACTCTGGGATCGCTATCGCCGCGAGTTCCCCGACCTGGCGTCGGAGTTCACCGATTGGCAGGCGGGACGGTTGCCGAAGAACTGGGCCGACGGTCTCCCCACCTTCACACCCGCGGACGGCAAGCTCGCTACCCGGCAGGCGTCGGCTAAGACGCTGAACGTTCTGGCCGGAAAGCTGGGAAACCTGATCGGTGGATCAGCCGATCTCGCCGAGAGCACCGGAGCCGAGATCAAGAACGGGGGCAGCTTCAGTGCGACGGCCGTGGGCCGGAACATCCATTGGGGTGTTCGCGAGCACGCCATGGTGTCGAGTCTCAATGGAATGGCAGCTCACGGAGGAATCCGCCCCTTCGGCACCACCTTCCTCATCTTCAGCGACTACTGCCGTCCCTCGCTCCGTCTCGCAGCACTGATGAAATTGCCGGTGATCTTCATCGGCACCCACGACTCGATTGGATTGGGTGAGGACGGGCCGACGCACCAGCCGGTCGAGCAGCTCGCCATGCTGCGCGCGACACCCAACATGACCGTAATCCGCCCGGCCGATGCCTCGGAAACGGTCGAGGCGTGGCGGTCGGCGATCGAGAAGAAGGATGGGCCCACCGTCCTCGCACTGACTCGGCAGAAGCTGGCGGTGCTGGACCGCACGAAGTTGGCACCCGCCGAAGGAGCGCGACGCGGCGGCTACGTGCTGCTCGATTGCAAGGGAACTCCTGAAGCGATCGTGATCGCCACCGGCAGCGAAGTGCATCCCGCCCTCTCCGCGGTGGAACGGCTCCAGGGCGAAGGGAAACGGGTGCGACTGGTTTCGCTACCCTCCTGGGAGCTGTTCGAAGCGCAGCCGGAAGCGTATCGTGAATCGGTACTCCCCAAGTCAGTGACTGCCCGCGTCTCAGTCGAAGCGGCCTCGACGTTCGGCTGGAGCCGCTGGGTGGGAGACCGGGGTGTCGCGATCGGACTGGATCACTTCGGCGCCTCGGCCCCGGCGGAGGTGTTGTTCCGGGAGTTTGGGTTTACGGCGGACAGGATAGTGGAAGTGGTGAAGGGCTTGCTTGGTCGGTAGGGAGGCCTAGACGGTTAGACGGTTCGACGGTTAGAGCGGCGATAATTGGGTTGCTGGCGATCGGTCGTGTTTAGCCGCAACTTCAGGTCGCGCAACTAACCGTCTAACCGTCTAACCGTCTGATCCCTCGGATTTTCCCATTAAACATTGATGGTCATGGGCACCAATCCTCTCAATATCCTCAACAGCCTCGGCCAAAGCCCCTGGTACGACTTCATCACCCGCGACCTCATCACCTCGGGTGAGCTGGCGCGGCTGATTGAGCAGGATGGTCTCCGCGGGATGACGACCAACCCGACCATCTTCGAGAAGGCGGTGTCGGGAGGCGACGTCTACGACGGCGACATCCGGGCTCTCGCCGCCGAGGGAAAGACACCGGCCCAGGTGTTCGAGGCGCTGGCCGTAAGCGACGTGCGCGCCGCGTGCGACGTCTTCGCTCCAGTGCATCGAGCCCAGCGGGGACACGACGGTCTGGTGTCGCTCGAGGTCTCACCGACCCTGGCACGGGACACGGCAGGGACCATCGCGGAGGCCGAAAGGCTCTGGGAGCGGATCGGGCGGGGGAACGCGATGATCAAGATTCCGGGCACCAGGGAAGGGCTGCCCGCGATCACCGAGTGTCTGGCCCAGGGCATCAACGTGAACGTCACCCTGCTCTTCTCGGTCGCCCGCTACCGCGAGGTGATGGACGCGTTCATGACCGGGCTCGAGCGCCGCGCGGCGCAGAATCTTCCGATTGACGGGATCGCGTCGGTGGCGAGCTTCTTCGTGAGCCGGCTCGACGGCAAGGTGGATCCGCTGCTGGAGAAGAATCCCGCATCGAATGCCCAATCGCTCCGGGCTACCGCCGCGGTCGCCAACGCCTGTGCCGCGTACTCGGCATTCCAGGAAACCTTCGCCGGCAAGCGCTGGAAGGCGCTCGCCGCGAAGGGGGCTCGGGTGCAGCGGCCGCTCTGGGCTTCGACCAGCACCAAGGATCCGCGCCTCCCCGACATCTACTACGTCGAAGCGCTGATCGCGGAGCAGACGGTGAACACCCTGCCGCCCGCGACCTTCGCCGCCTATCGGGATCACGGCCAGCCCGAGCTGCGTATGGCTGCGGGCCAGCGTGCCGCTCCGGCACAGCTTGCGGCACTCAAGAAACTCGGAATCGACCTCGACACCATCACGCAGACGCTCGAGGTCGAGGGCGTCGCGAGCTTCGCCGCGTCCTACGCATCGCTGCTCGCGGGGATCGAGGCGAAAATGGGAGCACTGGCGGGGGCCCCGTAACCCCGATGCTCTCGATTCTCAGGCGGATCTCCCTTACCGGCTGGATCATCATCGCCACGGTGGGCGGCGCCCTTCTGGGCTGGCTCGACCACAATGTGTGGACCAGCACCGACCTGATTCCCTACTTCACGCCGCTGTCCAATGTCTTCCTGAGAATGATCAAGGCGATCGTGGTTCCCCTTCTCTTCGGGAGCCTGGTCGTCGGCATCGCGGGGCACGGCGATGATCTGAAGCGGGTGGGCCGGCTGGCTCTCCGCTCACTGATCTATTTCGAGATCATGACCACCGTGGCGCTCTTCATTGGCCTGGGCGCGGTCAACCTGATCCGTCCGGGCGATGGGATCTCGCTCGCCGTCAGCGCCGAGGCGGGAGAGCAGTTCGCCAGCACCAAGACGACGCTTGCCGGAGTGCTGGAGCATACGGTCCCTACCAGCTTTTTCGACGCGGCGGCCAGGAACGAAGTCCTTCAGGTGGTGTTCTTCTCGCTGCTCTTCGCCGTGGCACTGGCCCAGGTGAAGGGCCGCCCCCGGGAGACGATGCTCGCCTTCTGCGAGAGTCTTTCGGAGATCATGTTCAAGTTCACCAACATCGTGATGAAGTACGCTCCGATCGGCATTGCGGCCGCGATCGGGGCCACGATCAGCAAGAACGGCCTCGCGGTGATCGGTAACCTGGGGCTTCTCGTCGCGACGCTGTACGGAGCGTTGATCGTCTTCATCCTCGTCGGGCTGTTGCCCGCGGCGATCATCGCCCGGATCCCACTCCGTCGCTTCTGTGACCACTCGAAACAACCCTGGCTCATCGCGTTCTCCACCGCTTCCTCCGAAGCGGCCCTGCCGCTCGCGATGGAGAACATGGAGAAGTTCGGGGTACCGCGGCGCATCGTCTCCTTTGTGCTGCCGACCGGATACTCCTTCAACCTCGACGGCTCCACCCTCTACCTCGGCGTCGCCTCGGTGTTCGTGGCGCAGGCGGCCGGGGTGGACATGTCGTTGGGCCAGCAGCTGGTGATGATGCTGACCCTCATGCTGACGAGTAAGGGTGTCGCCGCCGTGCCCCGCGCATCGCTGGTAATTCTCGCCGGCACCCTCTCGACCTTTGGCCTACCGCTCGAAGGCGTTGCCGTCATCCTGGGCGTGGATGCGTTCATGGACATGGCCCGCACTTCGGTGAACCTGCTGGGCAACTGCCTGGCCTCGGCGGTGATGGCGAGGTGGGAGGGTGAGCTACGGGTTGGGGTTCCGCAGGAGGCGACGGCTGCCGTGGTTGCGAAGTAGTAAGCCGTCAGCCGTCAGCCGTCAGCATCAGCCGTCAGCCGTCAGAAGCACCTCATCCCGAGCGCAGCGAGGGATCTTCTCTCCGAGCCTTGGCGCGAAGGAACGGAGAGTAGGTCCCTCGTCGCTTCGCTCCTCGGGATGAGGTGTCCCCCGATCGGCTGATGGCTGATGGCTGACCCGATTGCAACCATTTCCCCCTTCCGCACGTCTTTCCGTCGTCTCCAACCCGGATCACCCATGCTGAAGGCTGTACCCGTCCTGACGATCGCCGGCCTGGCGCTCACTAGCCCGCTCCTGGCGCAGGCTCAGAAGGCTCCCGTTTCGGCACCCATCTCCCACATCAGTTACGACGTCACGTTCGATACCACCACAGCGAAGAACCGCTCGCTCAAGGTTTCGATGCAGTTCGGCGTCACCGGCCCGGGGGATGTTCTGCTCTCGCTCCCCAGCTGGACGCCGGGCGCCTACGAGGTGACCAACTTCGCCCGCTGGGTATCGAACTTCGCACCCACGTCAGAGGGCAAGGAGCTGGGCTGGGACAAGCTCGACTACGACACCTGGCGGATCCGCGCCGCGGGCGCCAAGTCGATCACCGTTGATTTCGACTTCCAGGCCGACACGCTCGACAACGCGATGGCCTGGTCCCGGCCCGACTTCCTGCTGTTCAACGGCACCAACGTCTTCATGTACCCCGAAGGCCGCAGCCTCACCTTCCCCGCCACGGTGCGGATCCACACTGAGCCGGACTGGCTGGTCGCAACGGGAATGCATCGGGGGAGTGAAGCCGGAACCTACGGCGAGAAAAATTATCACGACCTGGTGGACATGCCGTTTTTCATCGGGAAATTCGAGTTTGACAGCAACCTGGTGAACGGCAAGATGGCTCGCCTCGCGACCTACCCGGTGGGAACCCTCTTTGGTCCGGCGCGCGACTCCACCTGGAATGACATCAAGCGGATGATCCCCACCGAGGGTGCGGTGTTCCAGGAGACCCAGTGGGACACCTACAACGTCATGATGATCTTCACGCCCGATTTCCCCGGCGGGTCGGCGCTCGAACACCAGAACTCGCACGTCGGGGTCTACACCCCGCAGCTGATCGGCACGCCGATTCTGCCCTCGATCACTGCCCACGAGATGTTCCATTCGTGGAATGTGAAGCGGATGCGGCCGGCCGACATGGTGCCCTATCGCTACGATCATGCGCAGCCCACCGTGTGGCTCTGGGTGAGCGAGGGAATTACCGACTACTACGCTGATCTGACCCTGGTCCGTAGCGGGATCGTGGATTCAAGCGCGTTCTTCGAGGAGACCGGCAACAAGATCGCGAACGTCCAGCAGACCGTGCCGGTGGCGCTCGAGGACGCGTCGCTCTCGACCTGGATTCATCCTACGGACGGGACCGGCTACATCTACTATCCCAAGGGCTCTCTCGCCGGCTTCATGCTCGACATCCTGATCCGGGACGCGAGCGACAACAAGCGCTCACTCGACGATGTGATGCGGAGCGTCTATAACTCGACCTACAAGGCGGGCAAAGGCTTCACCGGCACCGACTGGTGGGGAGCAGTGAGCAAGGCGGCAGGCGGGAAGGACTTCAAGCAGTTCAACGCGAATTACGTTGATGGCCGCGAACCGTTTCCCTGGGACAGCATTCTCCCGCTCGCCGGTCTCCGCCTCCGGACCGACACGACCCAAGTCCCACGACTCGGCGTCAGCACCGATCCCGATTCCGCGAGCGGCGGCGCCAGGGTAACGCAGATTGTCCCCGGAAGTGCCGCGGAAGGAGCAGGCCTCAAGCTGGGAGACATCCTCCTTTCGATCGGCGATCTCAAGATCACCACCAATGACTTCGGTCCCGCCTACCGGCAGATGTATGCCGGCAAGGACAGCCTCCCGATTCCCTTCGTGGTCAAGCGGGGAGACTCGACCATGACCTTGAACGGCAAGGTCCGGTTGGTCGAGAACATCGAGACGCACATGGAGGCGGATCCGAATGCCAGCGCGAAGGCGGCGCGCGTGAGACACGGGATAATGACCGGGACGGTTGAGTAGCCGGAGACGGAAGACGGGAGACGGAAGACGGGAAAACGCTTAGATTTGGCGTAAGTGGAATTTCCCGTCTACTGTCTCCCGTCTCCCGTCTCCCGCTGCCATGTCCGAAACATCGTTTTACGCCACCCAGATCCAGGCCACCCAGTCCGGCGATCCCTGGTACGGGCCTCCCGTTACCCAGGTAGTCGAAGGGCTCACTTCCCAGCAGGCCTCGGCGCGCCCGATTCCCAACGCGCATTCGATCTGGGAGATCATCCTGCACATGACGAGCTGGGTGCGCGAGGTGAAGCGCCGGCTGGAAGAGGGCAATCCACATGAGCCTGACGACGGCGACTGGCCGGCGGTGGTCGATCCCACAGAGGGCAACTGGTGGCAGGCGCTGGATGAATTGGAAACGGCGCACGCCGAATTGCGGGAGCAGCTATTCCGGACCCCGGAGAAGAAGCTGGAGGACATGGTGGGGCCGGTGCGGGATCCGGCGGCGGGGACCGGAGTGTCGTATGCCGCGATGATGCAGGGGTTGCTACAACACGACGCGTATCATCTTGGCCAAGTCGCGTTGCTCAAGAAGGCGGTCGGGGGCGGGTGAAACGTTGGTAGATGACCCCGTCGCCGGTCGTCGCGACCGCGCGGTACTCGGTCTTCAGCAATTGGAAAAGGACAGGGTATCGGGTGACAGGATACCGGGTGCCGGACGAGGTGCCCTCCGCGTCGATGATGTAGCGCGGTGGGTGTTTCGCGAAATCCAGCCGCAGAGTGTCCCACGCACCTGGCATCACCCGGCGGTCTTCATAGGCCGGTCCCCAGACCGCCGGGTAGCCGCCGAAGATGTGACCGGTCAGCGGATAGGACGCGATGAACCGGGTGGCCGGCCGGCGGTCTGCATCCAGATACATCCCCGTCTTCCGATCGCTCTGGCCCCAGACGTATAATCGATCCGAATCCGTAGAGTGTGCGCGTACCCACAATCCCGCCTCGGAGTCCCGCCGATTCCGCACGAGTCCGGTCGTGTCGACCGCGGTGAACACCAGCAGCGTCAGAACCAGCCATCCCGTGAGCACCCGGCCGCTGAGCGCCCGGGGGAAGGCCGCCGACTGATCGGCGAGCAAGTACCGCAGCACCGGAGCCCCCAGCAGGGAAAGCGGCGGTAGCAGTTGGAGGTAGTAGTGAAACAGAAACTGCCCGTTGACGCTGACACCGAGTATCGAGACCAAGAGCAGAACGAGAAGGGCCTGCTGCTCGGACGTGTGCTCCTTCCAGACCGCGCGGAGACGCACGGGGCCGAAGCCCGCCACAGCCGCGAGACAGAGGGGAAGCGCCTCGATTACGAAGAACAACGTGTTGGACAGCGCCTTGTCCCAGTAGTGCCAGGTGCTCGGGCCAACCGAGTCAGCATGATTCAGGATCGACCAATAGACCGTTTCGCGAAGGATCCCGAGGTGTACCAGCACGGTCCCCGCAATTCCCAGGGCGGTGGCGAAGCCCAGCGCGAGGGCGGTCGCATGCCATAGCCGGTGCGGGAGCCCGAGGTTCCGGGCACGGGCGTAACCCGGGCTCAGGACGTACCACGCCAGGGCAACTCCCGCGATGCCGGCCGGCTGCTTCAGCAGCGCGGCAACCGCGATCAGCCCGCCCGCCAGAAGGAGCTCCCAGCGCCAGCGGCGACCCACACCGCCAAACGTCAGCAGCACCGCCAACACCACCGGCAGGTTCATCAGCAGCTCCCCGTTGAAGGCGAGCATCCGATAGTCACCCCACATCTGGTAAAGGCCGTAGAGCCCCGCGGCGATGATGCCGGTCTGCCAGTCGAATAGCCGTCGAAGGGTCAGGTACAACCCTGCCATCGTGGCCAGGGTCCACGCTGCGGCCGCCAAATGGAGAATCGGCCAGTTGCGCGGGCCGGCGGCATCCAGGATCCCGGCATAGACAGCGAAGAGGAGTGGCGGCTTGCGCTCCACAGCATCGAGGTAAAGCCGTCCGCCCTGTCCCATCTCCCGGGCGACAACGGCATAGATCTGCTCGTCATCGATGGCCCGCGGGTGGAGGATCGCCGGGATGCGGGTCAGAATCACCAGGACGGAAAGGGCGAGCCATGCGCGGGTCGGGGAGTCGAGCATCGCTCGATTTGACGGAGGGGAGGCCGACGCGGATCCGAGGTGGCGGGGTGTCATACCAGCTCCCAAGATCTGCTGCGCGGCGGAGGGTGCAAGATGTGATCCCGAGCTACCTCCCCTGCGCTTCGACAGGACAGTCCCTACTCTCCTGTAGAAGCCAAAAGGGGCCCATGTCCGACGACGGCCTCGATCTGCCACAGGGCACGCTCGACCTTCTGATCCTCAAGACGCGCGAGCTTCCTGCCAGGCTTTCAAGGACCGATGGTCTCGCATGCAGCCAACATACCTGGAAAGCGAGACCCATCGGCACCTGAAAAACGTGACGCTCAGCAATCCCTTGCGCTGCTTTTCCTGTTCCCCGTTCCCGCTTTCACTATTTGCTCCACGTCTCCAGCGCCCGCCCCGTCTCCAGGAACGACTTCAGGCTCGACAGCACACGCGGCCAGCCTTGGGAGATGTCCTTCGCCATCTTCGAGCCTTCCTCCAGCTGATCGTGGATTACCGTCAGCCGAATCATCTTCTGACTTTCCAGCGGCTCGATGTTGAAGCTGACACGGGACACCTTGGCGGGATCGCCCGCGTCCTTGGGCTCGGCCCAAGTCATGACAAGGCGATGGGGTGGATTGACCTCTTCAACTTTCCCGACGAGGGTCGCCTTGTCCTCGCCGGCCTTCCTGTGCTCCCAGTTGGATCCGCGCTTCCAGTCCGAGCGGTTCTCGTAACCCCAGTACTGCCGGGTGATGTCGCCCTGGGTCAGGGCCTTCCAGGCCTCCTCCGCGGTGGTCTGGATGTAGGTCACGTAGACGAATTCCGCCTTGGTGGCCACGGTGGATTTCAGGCTGCTTGTCACGTTCGTCCCCTTTCCAGCTGTTTCTTGAAGTTCCCCAGGGCACGGAGTCGAGGCTTCTCGAACTTCCGGATCCAGCGATCAAACACCTCGTAAATCGGCACCGGGTTGAGATAGTGCAGCTTCTCGCGCCCCTGCATGAGTGAGGCAACCAGATTGGCCGCCTCCAGGATCTCGAGATGCTGAGTGACCGCCTGCCGGGACATGGCGAGCCCCTCACACAGCGCCGAAAGCGTCTGCCCGCTCTCGGCAGAGAGTCGATCCAGCAGCTCCCGCCGCGTGGGATCCGCCAGGGCCTTGAAGACCTTGTCCCGGTCAGTCACGGGTTCAATATGCAAGTATTTGCTTGCATGTCAAGGTGGGCGGAAATGGGCGAGTGTTGTTATGCTGGAGAGTGCCGTTAGCCGTCAGCCATCAGCCGCGGGCCGAAACACCTCATCCCGAACGAAGTGAGGGACCTACTCTCCAGACCTCGGCGCATAGGCAGGGAGATTAGATCCCTCGCATTCGCTCGGGATGAGGTGTGCTCCCGACTACCTCTCCGCCTGCGTCCCAGGCGCCGTCATGAGGAGGGAACGAAGCTCGGCGTCCTGCAGCTTCTTGAGTCCACCGCGGGCCAACGGCACCCAGCGACGTCTGCCGTCCGCGGCGGTGAAGACGGCGGCGTGCTGCTGCATCGGCTGGCCGCCGAGCACTTCATCCTCGATGACGGTCCAGACTACGCCATCCGCATCGGTGAGAGTGCGCAAGAGAGACCTCGATGAATCCGGATCTTTGGGAAGGAGCCTACGGCTTGGAAATGCAGCTACATGGGTGAGACGTCAAGGGTTCAGTCTGATACCAACATTACCAGCCAGCCGCGGCGATTGAAAAGCTTACCGCGGAGCACGCGGATTACACGGAAGAACGCGGAAATGGTTTTGAGGTTCTTCTGAGGTCAGGTCAACTACCTATCGCGGAAGACGCGGACCACGCTGAGCACGCGGAACTGATTTGAGGTACTTCTCGAACGTCAATTCGAAGCAGGTGGGCGCGTGGAGGGCATGATCTTAGAGTACCTCAGCAACCCCTCCGCGTGTTCAGCGTGTTCCGCGTATTCCGTGGTAAGCTTTTTTTGCCAGCCCTTCCCCGATCCCTCTTATAGCGTACTGCGCTTCCTCAACCCATCGGCTTCGAACGCCAGGTAGCGGTGGTTGAGTGTTCTGGTGAGCCAGCCGACGAGGGGGCCGAGTAGACCGGAGAAGCGGACGGCGAGGGTGGCGAGGGTGCCCTTCTCGATCGGCTCCAGCTGGTGGAGGCCGGTGACGAGAAGGCCGGGATGGCGGGTGACCCAGGTGAAGCCGCGCCCAGCCTTCGCCTGAGTTACTTCCCAGACCGCTGGCTTCAGCTTGGGCTGAATCACCCGCGCCCGCGTTCCCACCGCGAGCGGACCGGCCTCGAGCAGCTCGACGCTCGTGACACTGGCCGTCCACTCGGGCCAGCGTTCCAAGTCGGCGAGGACGGCCCACACCCGCTCCGGGGGCGCCGCAATCTCGACCGCGATGCTGAATTCAGTCATGCCGTGATGCTACCGCAGAACCTGTCGCTTCTCACCCGCCCTGCTGGTGCGCCTCGACGAACCACAACACTTGTCGACACCGCGGGAGATTTCGGTCAGGATATCGGCGCTACCCGCGTCCTCCAGCTCGTTCATCTCCTCGATTCCGACCCGTACGGTCCGCCCGAATGCGGCAAGCGCGTCCGACAACGCCGCCACATGCTCGGCACCCTTCGAGAGCACCAGCGGGTAATCCACCAGGCTGGTGCGTCCCGTCACCACTCCCACGGTTCCCTCCGCGATCCCGCCCAGCTGCACGATCCGCTCGGCAATGAGATCGACGTACTCCTCGACATCCTCGTTGATCTCGTCGAACAGCTTGTGCAGCGCGATGAACGCGGGACCCTTCACGTTCCAGTGGGCCTGCTTGCACTGGGTCTGCAGGTCGATGCTGTCGGCCAGGCGCTGGTTCAACAGCTCGATGACCTGTACCCGGCTCGCCTGGGGGAGATCGTTCTTGGTGGAATAGAGACGGCTCGGGCCGTCGTCGATTTCAGTAGACCTGCGGTTCACGCGGGTCGTGCGCTCGGTTGCGGTGGTGTTGCGGGCCATGGGGGAAGACTCCGGAGGGGCAGTGACGGGTTAAAGGACTGAGGACGGAGGACTGAGGTAGTTCTGAGTTCCGAGTTCCGAGTTCCGAGTTCCGAGTTTGTGCTCTTCGAAAGCTAATACTGCCAGAGAGGGCGCGTCCCAGCAATCTGTCCCTCTACTCCTCACTCCTCACTCCTCACTCCTTACTTCTTACTTGCCCTCACGCCAGATGTACGAGGGTCTCCTCCAACTCCGCAACGAGATCCGCCTCATCCCAGGGGCCGTCGTAGCGGACACCGTTGATGAAGAAGGTAGGAGTTCCGTTGACACCGCTGTGAACTCCGCTCATGAAGTCTTCCCGCACCCGGTCGCGAAAGTTACTGGCGGCGAGGTCGCTAAGGACGACCTTACCGTCCACGCCGGCCTCCGTGGCTAAACGCGCCAGCGCGGCGTCTTCCAGGCTCCGTTGATGCTCGAAGATCATATCGTGCATGGCCCAGAACGCCTTCTCCCCGCCATGCGTACTCACCGATTCCGCCGACTCCGCGGCGTGCTCGGCGTGGGGATGGATCTCGTTGAGCGGAAAGTTCCGAAAGACAAAGCAGAGCCTGTTGCCGAGGCGAGCCTGGACCCGCTTGATGATCGGATAGGCGCGGCCGCAGTGAGGGCACTCGTAGTCGCCGTACTCGACCAGGGTAAGGGGAGCCTTCGGATCTCCCTGCAGATGGTCGCGCTTGCTGACTGGAACAGTGAGCCGGCTCATGGTGCGCTCCCGGACCCCGCGGCGGCGGGATGCTGCAGTGATTCCAATGCTTCGAGGATCCCGTCCGCTCCTGGGTTCACCCCGACGGGGGATAGATAAGACCAGCGAATGATTCCTTCCCGGTCGATCACGAACAGGGCTCGCTCGGTGGTACCATCCGCTTCACGATAAACCCCGTACTGGCTCGCGAGCGCGCCCTTCGGCTCGAAATCACTGAGCAGGGTAAAGTGGAGATGGCGCTCCTCCCGGAACGCTGTATGACACCAGACCCCGTCTACCGAGATCCCGATGACGTCGGCGCCGAGGCGATGAAAGTCCGAGTGCAGCTCGTTATAGAGGGCCAGCTGGTCACCGCACACCGGGCTCCAGTCGGCGGGATAGAAAACGAGGACCACCAGGCGACCCCGAAGTTCGTCCAGTGACAACTTCTGGTCGGGTGTGGCCCAGAGGGTGAAGTTGGGAGCCGGGGTTCCGGCGGGGAGGGGGTGGGAGAGCTGAGTCATGACATACCTGCTTGGACGTCAGTAGCGAGTGAGAGGACTGAGGACTGAGGGTCGTTCCGAGTTCCGGGTTCCGAGTTCAAGCAGTTCGGTCTCCAAAGGTACCTTGATGCCCGAGTGTGAGTGAACCCCACGAGGCATCGTGCACCCGCTAAATTGCAGGCGTGGTCAGGGCGCTGCAACTGAATCCGCGGGACTCACCGGCCACCCGCCGCCCAGCGCCCGGTAGAGAGTCACCGCAGCGGTGGCCTCCTGCCCCTGAGCATCCGCCAGCTCCAACTCGGCGACGAAAAGGCTCCGTTGGGCATCGAGCAGGTCCAGATAGCTCGACGCCCCGGCCTGATAGCGCAGCTCGGCCAGGTGCAGGGCCCGGCGCAGGGCATCAACCTGGGTCTGCTCGGCGATCACCTGATTTCGTGAGGAGCGTATCCCGGCCAACGCATCCTCTGCCTCCCGGAGTGCAACCAGCACAGTCTGCTCGTATCCATAACGCGCTTGCTCGGCCCGCGCCTCTGCCACGTCCACCTGACTGCTGAGCCTGCCACCGGTAAAAAGCGGGATCGAAACCCCGCCGAAGATTTGATAGGTCTCACTCTGGGCCTTGCCCAGGTCGGAAGTTCTAGTAGCGAACGTACCGTAGTCTCCCGTCACCGAAATCACCGGAAGCTGCGCACCCTTCGCCGCCCCAATTCGCGCGGTGGCGGCGTGGAGCGCGGCCTCCGCCTCTCGCACATCGGGGCGGCGCTCGAGCAGGCTTTCCGGCAACTGTGCCGGCACCGTCAGGGTCCCCAATACCTCCGTCAGTGCACGCCCGCGGACGATGCTGCCAGGATTCCGGCCCACCAGCAGGCTGAGCAGATTTTCGGTCTGGGTGATCTGCCCTTCAAACTGGGCGACGCTCGCAGCCGGTCCGGCCACGCTCGATTCGAACCGGCGCACATCCAACTCGGAGATGAGCCCCTCGTTGAAGCGACGCCGCGCGAGCCTGAGCGTTTCCAGGTTCGCGGCGAGGGTTCGGCGGGAAACCTCGAGTGAGAGATCCAGTTGGCGGAGATGGAGGTAGGCAATCGCCACATCGCCCACGAGTGAGAGGATCACCACCCGCTGGCCCTCCTGGCTGGCGAGCAGGTCGCTCTTGGCGGCTTCGCTCGAACGTCGGATTCGGCCCCAGAAGTCCAACTCCCACTGAAGGTCGGCAGTTACCTGCAGGTAGTTGTAGTGGACGGCAGTTCCTAACCGGTTCTTGACCCGCCCTGCCTCGCCGTTCAGGAAGAGCTGGGGAAACAGCTCACTCTTTGCGACACCAGCCAGGCCGCGGAACTCATCGATTCTGGCGACCGCGATCCGGATGTCGCGGTTCGCAAAGAGAGCCGAGTCGACCAACTCGCGCAGAGCCGGGTCGGCCAGCAGGTCGAACCAGGCGAGATCCGGAACCGTGTCCGCTTGCAACGCCATCGCCGCATTAGTGTCCTCACCGGCCGGCGCTGCGGGGTCGAGTGCGATCGTGTCACGGTGGGTAGCGAGCGAGTCGTAGAACGGACCCAGCGAGTCCGTTATGGCCGAGGCCGGGCGCCAATTGACCGGCGTCCCTGTATCGGGGCGCTTGTAGGACGGTCCCACGGCGCAACCAGCGGCAGCAAGTCCGAGGAGCCCGAGTGCCAAGACCCGACGCATCTCAACCTTCGTGCTCTGAGGAAGGAGTCGTTCCGGCACCGGCCACGGCAGGGGTCGCGGCGACGCGGCGGCGGAAGAGCCCGCGCTCACCCACCGCTTTGATCAGGTAGAAGAACATCGGGATGAAGAAGATCCCCACCGTTGTTGCGAACAACATCCCGAAGAACACGCCGGTGCCGATCGAGTGCCGGCTCTCGGCACCGGCACCGCTGGCGATGAGCAACGGCGCCACACCCATGATGAACGCAAACGAAGTCATCAGGATCGGCCGGAACCGGTCTCGTGCGGCTTCTACCGCCGCCTCCACGAGCGAACGACCCTGCGCTCGAAGTTCGGTGGCGAACTCGACGATCAGGATGGCGTTCTTCGCGGCGAGCCCTACCACCACCAGAAGACCGATCTGGAAGTACACGTCGCTCGACATGTGGCGGAGCCAGACTCCGAGGAAGGCGCCGAAGGCGCCAAACGGGATACCGAGCATCACAGCGAAGGGGATCGACCAGCTTTCGTACTGCGCCGCCAGCACCAGAAACACCATGGTGAGGCCGAGCACGAAGACCAGGGCCCCTTGTCCACCCGCGGCTCGCTCGGCAAAGGACTGTCCGCTAAAACCGTAACCCACTCCGCGAGGAACGAACTCGGACTGCGCCAACCGCTCCACCGCGTCGAGCATCTGGCCGGAGCTATAGCCCGG
>DATIOP010000360.1:0-3473 GCA_035472975.1 Gemmatimonadales bacterium | reverse complement strand
AAGCCGTCAGCTGTTAGCCGTCGGCCGTCAGCCACCAGCTGTTAGCCATCAGCTGTTAGCTATTAGCTGTTAGAAGTACCTCATCCCGAGCGTTAACGAGGGATCTAGTTTCCTTAGCCCTGACGCCCAGGTAGGGAGACTAGATCCCTCGCGTTGCTCGGGATGAGGTGCTTCTAATGACAGACGGCTGAACTCTGACGGCTCTTCAATACCGAGCCAATGTCGAATCGATGGCCACGGCCCACTCGTCGATCCCGCCCTTGAGACTGCGAACCTTGCCGAAGCCGGCGCCGCGGAGAATCTCCAGCGCCTTCATCGAGCGCGCGCCGTGGTGGCAGTGGAGCACGATTTCGTCGTGCCCATCCAGTTCGTTCAAGCGAGTCGGCAGCTGGCCCAGAGGAATCAGCCGGGTGCCCTCCAGGTGAACGATCTCCCACTCGTGCGGCTCCCGCACATCCACCACCGTGATCGGCTTGCCGATCGCCAGCTCCCGCTCGAGCTCCTGGACGGTGATTTCCGGTCCCGCGTAGGCGGGCTCCGCTCCGATGCCGCAGAAGGCTTCGTAGTCGATCAATTCCCGGATGGTGGGATTGGTCCCGCAGATCGGGCACGCGGGGTCCTTGCGCAGCGACAATTCCCGGAAGCGCAGCCGTAGCGCGTCGAACAGCAGAAGGCGTCCGACCAACGGCTCACCGGCGCCCAGTATCAGCTTGATGGTTTCGAGCGCCTGAATGGTTCCGATAATTCCCGGGAGCACGCCGAGCACTCCGCCTTCGGCGCAGCTGGGGACCAGTCCGGGAGGAGGCGGCTCGGAATAGAGGCAGCGATAGCAGGGGCCGTGTCGCGCGTCGAACACCGAGGCCTGGCCCTCGAACCGGAAAATGCTGCCATAAACGTTCGGCTTGCCGAGCAGCACGCAGGCGTCATTGACCAGATAACGGGTCGGGAAATTGTCGGTCCCGTCAACAATCACATCGAACCCGCCGAGGATCTCGAGAGCGTTGGCCGAGGTAAGGCGAGTCTCGAACCCCTCGATCTTCACGTTGGGATTCAGATCGGTAAGCCGCGCAGCGGCGGAGCTCAGCTTCGGCGTGCCCACCCCCGAAGTGCCGTGAACGATTTGGCGCTGCAGGTTCGTGAGATCCACCGCGTCGAAGTCCACGATACCGAGCGTGCCGACACCCGCGGCCGCGAGATACAGCGCCAGGGGTGACCCGAGCCCGCCCGCACCCACGCACAGCACTCGGGCTGCCTTGAGCTTCCGCTGGCCTTCGAGTCCCACCTCCGGCAACAGGAGATGGCGGGAATAGCGCAGGATCTCCTGATGGGAGAGCGGTGGTAGTGCGGTGATGGGCTCGGCCGTTGGTGCGGCAGCCGGACTGCCACCCGCGATACTCGGGACGATGGTGATCGCATCACCCGGACGCACCGGGGTCTCGCTCTGCCCCAGGTACCGGATGTCGGTTTCGTTGAGATAGATGTTGACGAAATTCCGAGGTCGCCCATCCTCCTGCAGCAGGTGGCGGCGCAGCGCCCGGTGCTCGCCAACCAGCGCCTGGAGAATCTCCCCGACGGTGGCGCCGTCCAGCTCAAGGCGGTCGTGACCGGCCGTGAACCCGCGGAGCGGTGTGGGGATGTGAACTGTTACCGGCATCTTAGACCTCACTCTCGACGTCAAGCGTTTCCTCCTGCATGCGCGGCCGATCCGGATCCAGCACCCATGACACGGCGCTCTCGGCCCGGCCATCCGCAACTGCTACGATCAAGTAACTGTACCACGGCCATGCGTGCGCGGTGTCGAACTCGGACGGGATGGCGGGGTGATCCGGGTGGGAGTGATAGAACCCCAGGATCTCCCAATTGTTTGCTCGAGCCTCGCGCTCAACACTGCGCAGCTGCTCGGCTTCGATCAGGTACCGATGGGGATCATCGGTACGACGATTCGCCACGGGATAGAGTCGCGCCGCGCGCTTGTCTCCGTCCACCGGTCCCGCGATGGCACCACAGCACTCGCTGGGGTAGGCCCGCTCGCCTTCTCGTCTCACCTGGTCGAGCAACTGAGCCGGCATGCGGAGCGTCATCGGACGCTCCAGCGGTGGGGCTCGCTTAGATACCGGCTCCCGGTATCGCAACCGATGACGACCACGACCGCCCCGGGATCCCGCCGTGCGATAAGGCGCGCGGCCCACACCGCCGCCCCCGCCGACCAGCCCACCAGCAGCCCGGACGATCGGACCAGATCCCGCGCGGTCAGGTCGGCATCTTCGGTGGCTACTTCTACCAGCTCATCCGGTAACGCGGGATCGTAGATCGGCGGCACATGGCTCGTGGTGGGAAGGTGCTTCAATCCCTCCAGGCCATGCAGCGGTGAATCGGGACCGACCCCAACGACCTTGATCGCGGGATTCCGGCTCTTCAGGTAACTGCCGGTGCCCATGATGGTCCCGGTCGTGCCCAGGCTGGCGGGTGATGATCGAGAAGAAGACTTCCACGAGGTTCAGCCAGGACCCGGACGTCGGCGTGAAATGCAAGGTGATCCGGGGGTGCCTGGCCAGCCAGGCCCGCACGTCCGGGTGGGTGTGCGTGCCGTAGTTGTCGCAGACCAGGTGCAACGGCACCCGCGGGTACGCCTTCGCGACCTGGCGTAGGAATGCCAGGAACTCCTGGTGCCGGTGCTGCGGGTAGCAGGCGCCGGTCACCTTGCCGGTGGCGGCCTCCAGCGCGGCGAACAGCGCAGTGGTGCCGTGCCGGATGTAGTCGTGGCTGCGCTTTTCCGGGATCCCGGGCTGCAGCGGCAGCACCGGCGCTTTCCGTTCCAGCGCCTGGGTCTGCGGTTTCTCGTCCACGCACAGCACGACCGCCTTGTCCGGCGGGTTGAGGTACAGCCCGACGACGTCGCGGACCTTGGCCTCCAGGGCCGGGTCGGTGGAGAACTTGAAGCTTTCCGTCCGCCACGGCTGCAGGCCCCATTCCCGCCATACGTCCGCGACCTTGACATTGGAGATGCCCAGCTCGGCGGCCAGCAGCCGGGACGACCAGTGCGTCACCCCCAGCCGCTCCGGCGGCGGCTCCAGCGTGGCCAGCACGATCGCCACGTCATCGGTCCACCGCGCCCGGCCTGGCTTAGGCCGGTCCTCCAGCCCGCCGATCCCCTCCGCCGCGTACCGCTTCTTCCAGGCAATCACCGTCGGCTTGGACGCCCCGGTCCGCCGCACGATCTCATTCGTCCCGATCCCGTCCCCGGCCAGCAGCACGATCCGGGCCCGCTGGGCCAGCCCTGCCCGGATCGACGGCGACCGAACCCACGAGGCCAGCACCTCGCGGTCACGCGGCGGAACCTCCACCTTCACAGTCAACGGCATGAACCATCATCCGCCGGCCATTACCGGAGGTCAAGGTTCCTCGCTCACGGAACACTAGCATGAGCATGACGGATATTCTTGGGCACAGTGCGCTGGAGTCGCCTGACGAGG
>DATIOP010000359.1:0-6929 GCA_035472975.1 Gemmatimonadales bacterium | reverse complement strand
GAAGGTCGCCGAGAGCACCGGAACGGTTTCCTTCGCTTATGCTGACCTGCTGGAGCACTCGCCACAGCTGGGAACCCTGGCTCCCTGGCTCTTCGCGGCCTTCTTCCTGGCCTTCGCGATCAAAGTGCCGATGTTCCCGTTCCACACCTGGCTACCCGACGCGCACGTCGAGGCGCCCACCGCGGGCAGCGTGATCCTGGCCAGCATCCTCCTCAAGATGGGGACCTACGGCTTCCTTCGGTTTGCCGTGCCGTTCTTCCCCGAGGTGGCACTGAGCCCCGTCGTCACGACGATCGTGCTGGTCTCGGCTGTGGTCGGCATTATCTATGGCGCCCTCGTCGCCATGGTCCAGCCGGATGTGAAGAAGCTCGTGGCCTATTCCTCGGTGAGCCACCTGGGATTCGTGATGCTCGGCATCTGGGCCGGTTCGCTCCAGAGCGTGCAGGGCGCGCTGATGATCATGATCGGTCACGGCCTCTCCACCGGCGCGCTGTTCTTCCTGATTGGCATGCTGTACGAGCGGCGCCACACGAGGGAGATCGCCGCCTACGGCGGTCTGGCCCGTGTGGTGCCGATGCTGAGCCTCATTTTCGTCGTGACCTCCCTCGCCTCGATCGGACTTCCCGGCCTGAACGGCTTCGTGGGCGAGTTCCTGGTGCTGCTCGGCAGCTTCACCCGTCACCCCGTGGCGACCGGCCTTGCCACGACCGGAGTGATCTTCGCCGCGATGTATCTGTTGCCCGCGGTGCAGCGGATCTTCTTCAACAAGCTGGATAATCCCGCCAACCAACACCTCTCCGATCTGACCCCGCGCGAGCTGTGGGTGATGCTCCCCTTGGTGTTCGGCATGGTGTGGCTCGGGCTCTATCCCAAGCCGGTGTTGAGCCGCATGGAGGCTGCCTCGAAGCGCTACGTCGAGCTGACTCAGCCGGGCAGGGACCGCTATTCCGCGCCGAGTCAAGAGATCCACGCGGAGCGCGATCGATGAACCCGGTGCTCGATCTCACCTCCCCGCTCGGGATAACGATCTCCCTGATCCCGGAGATCGTACTCACGATCTGCGCGATGCTGGTGCTCCTGGTCGTGAGCTGGCGCCACAAGACCGCGGCGGACAGCCGTCTGGCCGGATGGCTCAGCGTCGCCTCGCTGATCGTGACCGGCGCCGCGCTCGCGTGGCTCTCGATGCAGCAGTTCGAAAGCGAAGGCCTGCCGTTCATGGTCGCCCTGGACGGATTCCGCTATCTGTCCTCGGCCCTGGTGCTGGTACTCGCTCTCGCCAGCACGCTGCTCTCGATCGGCTACCTGGAGCGGGAGGGAATCACTGCTCCCGAGTACTACGTGCTGCTGCTGCTCGGGACCGTCGGCTTGATGTTCATGACCGCCGCGCAGGACCTCATCGTCTTCTTCCTCGCGCTGGAGACGATGTCCATGGCGGTCTACGTGCTCGCCGGCTATGACCGGAGGAGCCCCGCCTCATCCGAAGCCGGCCTCAAGTACTTCCTCATCGGGGCGTTCGCCTCCGGGTTCCTGCTCTACGGAATCGCATTGCTGTATGGCTCGACCGGCAGCACCAACCTGGCGCTGATCGGGGCTCAGTTCGCCGATCGCCCGATCCCGGTGATGGGCCTGATCGGGATGGGCCTGCTTCTGATCGGGTTCGGCTTCAAGGTGGCGGCGGTCCCATTCCACATGTGGACTCCGGACGTCTACGAAGGAGCGCCGACCCCGGTCACCGGTTTCATGGCGACGGGAGTCAAGGCGGCTGCGTTCGTCGCGTTCGCCCGCGTACTGCTGTCCTCTTTTCCTCAGGCCGCGCCTCAATGGCGGCCGGTGATCTGGGTGCTGGCTGTGGTGACGATGATTTTGGGCAATCTCGTGGCACTCAACCAGACGTCGCTCAAGCGGCTGCTGGCGTACAGCTCGGTCGCCCATGCGGGGTATCTCCTGGTCGCACTTTGGCCCGGGAGCCCGCTCGGCACCGCGTCATTGTTGCTGTATCTCGTCGCCTACGGCGTTACCACGTTCGCGGCATTCGGGATCCTGAGTGCCCTGGGCACCGGCGGCGAGCGAGACATCACGCTGGCGGAGATCTCCGGGCTGGCACAGAGTCGGCCCTGGCTTTCCTTCGGCCTCGCGGTGTGCATGCTCTCCTTGCTGGGCTTCCCCGGAACCCTCGGGTTCATCGGCAAGTGGTACATCCTCTCCGCTGTGATAGCAGAGAAGAACGCCCCGCTCGCGGTGGTGCTGGTCCTGACCACGGTCGTATCGGCGGGATACTACCTTCCGGTGATCATGGCGATGTACATGCGCCCCGCCCGGGCGCCGCTGGTCTACTATTCGGTGAAGCTTGCACCCGCGGCCGCTGCCACGGTCGCGATCGCGATCATTGCGACGCTCGTGTTCGGATTCTGGCCCACCGAACTCCTCAATGCCGCGGGAGCCAGCGCGGCGTCGCTGTTGAATGGCGCTGCCTCCGCGGTAGCCGGACGCTAGGAGCGGGCGTGCAGGCCCCACGCTCCATTTTCCGCCAATACGACATCAGGGGGTTGGTCGATAAGGAACTGACCTCCGACTTTGCCCTCGCTCTCGGGCGCGCGTACGCTACCGCCGCCTGGGATCGCCTGGGACGTTCCCCTGTTCTCGCGGTGGGCCGGGACAATCGTCCTTCAGGCGAGAGTCTCGCTGCCGCAGTCCGTTCCGGGATCGCGCAGACGGGGGCAACGGCCGTCGATGTGGGAATGTTGCCCACGCCGGCGCTCTACTTCGCGGTTCACTCCCTGAAAACCGACGGCGGACTCCAGGTCACCGGGTCCCACAATCCTCCCGAGTTCAACGGCTTCAAGATGGTGCTCGCCGGGGAGTCGCTGCACGGCGACGGTATCGGCACCCTCTACGATATCATTTCAGGCGAGACCTGGCGGACGGGGCAGGGAAGCGAGCGACACGACACCTCCGTCCTCGCTTCCTATCGAGAGGCCATCGTCGAGCGCAACCGGCTCGAGCGTCCGGTGCATGTCGTGGTGGATTGTGGCAACGGCGCCGGCAGCCTGATCGCAGTTTCGACCCTGAGGACCCTCGGCGCCGAAGTGACGCCGCTGTTCTGCGAATCCGACGGAACCTTCCCCAATCACCACCCGGACCCCACCGTTCCGGAGAATCTCGCCGATCTTCAGGCCGCCGTCCGCCGGACCGGCGCCGAGCTGGGAATTGCCTTCGATGGTGATGCCGACCGCATCGGCGCCGTGGATGACGCGGGCCAGATCATCTACGGGGACCAGCTCCTCGTGCTCTATGGCCGGGACGCGGTTCGCAGGTTTGGGGTGGGCGTACCGGTCATCTTCGATGTAAAGTGTTCCGAGGTGCTTCCTCAGATGCTGAAGAAGGCAGGCGCCCGGCCGGAGCTCTGGAAGACCGGTCATTCGCTCATCAAGGCACGGATGAAGGAGCTTGACGCTCCGCTCGCCGGCGAGATGAGCGGGCATATGTTCTTTGGTGGAGACTACTTCGGGTTCGACGACGCGCTCTTCGCTGCGGCCCGTCTGCTCGAGATCGTATCCGCCGAATCGGGAGGACTCAGCCGGTTGCTGGCCGATATTCCCAAGACCTTTGCGACTCCCGAGATCCGGGTGGACTGTCCGGATGAAACCAAGTTCGAGGTGGTGAAGGCCGCGGCCGAATGGTTCGGGGCCCGCTATCCAGTCAACAGCATCGACGGTGTCCGCATGACCTTCCCCAAGGGCTGGGGACTCATCCGCGCCTCCAATACGCAACCCGTCCTGGTGCTCCGGTTCGAAGCTAGCGACGCGGCCTCCCGCGATGAATACCAGGCCGAGGTCCTGGGCTGGCTGGCAGGAAGGGTATGAGCCGCCGCGGGGTCACGATCGCGCTGAGCCTCTCGGCGCTCGTCATCCTGCTCTTCGTGGGACGCTGGGGAGCCGCGCTCCTCTCCGATCGCTGGTGGGCCGAGCTGGTCTCGCCCGAGGCTTCCCGCTTCGTGATGGACTGGAATCTTCTTCGCTTTACCCTCGAGGCGGGTGGCGTCCTGGTCGCCTGTGCCTGGTTCATCGGCCACCTACTGGTCGTCTTCCGCGCCATCGGATCGGTTCAGGTCCCCCGGCAGCTTGCCAATCTCGAGATTCGTGAGGCGCTCAATACCCGAGTCCTGATCTTCGGCGGTGTCGCGAGCGGAGCCTTGCTGGGCTTCCTCGTCGGGAGAGGACTGGGCGATTGGACTCCGACGCTGGCGCTGGCCTGGACTGGCGTGCGCTACGGAGAAACCGAGCCGTTGCTCGGTCACGACCTCGGATTGTACCTCGCCCAGCTTCCCCTCTGGCGATCGTTGCACGGGCACGCGTTACTCCTGGTGCTCCTGGGCCTGGCAGGAGTGCTCACCCTTTATGTCGTCATCGGGGCCGTGCGGTGGACCGACAGCCACCTCGCCCTGAATAGTCATGCCCGGGTGCACCTCGGCATGCTGCTGGCGGCGTTGGCGCTGTGCCTCGTCTGGGGATATCTGCTCGAGCCGTACGAGCTGGTCTCTGGAATCGGGGGCAGCACTCAGCTCGGTCTCTTCAATTATCAGCGGATAACGACGCAGATCCTGGCGGGTGTGGCGCTCATGACCGCGGCACTCTCGTTGGTCTGGGCCTGGCGCGCCAATCACGTGCTGATGGCCGCCGGCTGGGGTGTCCTCATCACTGTGTCGCTGGTCGGGCACCATGTTTTCCCGGCCTTGCTGGCCGGCGCTCGTCCCTCACCGGTTGACCAGATGGATCGGCGCCGGCTCGAGGCGCTGGCCTACGGTCTCACCGGCTTGCGGGACTCGACCAGTGACCGTCCGGATGCGGCTCCTCGCATGCCGAATCCGCCGACACTCTGGTCGGCTTCGATCGTCGCCCGGTTTCCAGCGTCCGACTCGGGAGAAGTCATTGGCGCCGACCGCGCCGTGCTCCCTGTTCTGCGACGCCCCCGCCCGGTATGGCTCATCGTTCGGGGGGCTGGCGAGCAGGGCTCGAGTGTTACCGCGATCGCCGACGACCAGACCAGCGATGATGGAAAGCCGCTCTACTATCCGGGCGGCGACAGCATTCCTTCGACCCAGCCGGCCACCCGGCTTCGCCTCAGCCGGAGCGCGGTATGGCCCGGCGCCCCGAATGTCGTCCTGGACACCGTTTCCGGAGGTGTTCGGATCGGAGGGCCGCTTCGCCGGGTTGTGCTCGCGTGGGCGCTGCAATCCAGCAGCCTGCTCGGCAGCGTCGAGGGTGACGTGCGGGCTCGCTGGTATCTGACGCCCGCGGCGCGACTCGACCGGCTCGCGCCGTTCGCCTCATGGAGTGTTCCGGTCCCCCGAATAGTGAACGGCAATCTGGTATGGATCTCCGACGGGTACATCGCTTCACAGACCTTCCCGATCGCGACCCGGGTGCGGTGGCGGGGTCAGCGAGTCGGCACCCTTCGCGCCGACTTCGTCGGTGTCATCGAGGCGGAATCGGGAGAGACCCGGATCTATCTGCGGCATACCGCCGACAAGGTCGCGGAGGCCTGGCTCGATATCGCCGGCGGTGTGGTGCTGCCGGCCAACTCGATTCCAGTCGAGATCGGCAGGGTCGTCCCCTATCCAGCCGAACTGCTTCAGGTACAGGGGAGGGTGATGGAGGGGCAGGACTGGGGAATCGGAAGAATGGTCGCGCATCCCGATTCGCTGGGCGGCGGCAACCCGGTCCCCGAATCGGTATGGGAACCGGATACCTCGGGCCTTCAGTCTCTGGTGGTCTTTGAGAACGAAGGGGAACGCGCGGTCGCATCCCTGCTGCAGGCGCGGATGGTGGATGGGTGGGAATCGCTCAAACTGGTTCGGTTTGACAGCTCTAGTACGCTGCCATCTCCTCAAATGCTGGAAAGCCGCTGGGGGCGCTTCCCCACCTACGAACAGATCCGCGACTCGGTACTCGGCGCCGGCGGCCAGTTGCAGGCAGCACCGGTGCGATATTGGCTGGGTCCCGCGGGACTCGGCGCCTATCAGCCGCACGTGGCGTGGAATTCCGGTGAGACGCCCGCACTGGTCTGGGTGAGCATCGCGAGCCAGGGGCGGGGCGGGGCAGGCCACGACCTGTTCGAGGCCTGGCAAAACATGTTTGGCATCACCGCACCGCTCGTAGCCGCTGCGGGACATGCCAACCGTCTCGAGGAGGCCCGTCGCCTCATGGCTGCGGCTGATTCCGCCCTGAAACGGGGCGATATGGCCGCGTTCGGCCGCGCATTCGATGCGCTTCGCCGGGTGCTCAACACCAAAGAGGATCGTCAGCAGTTCTGAACTTGTTACCGCACTAGCCGAAGGCTAGTTTCCCGCCCGCGCCGGCCCTTCCAATCCACCCGGACCGGGCTTCAGATCGCTTCCTTTGAGAGGTCTCTGTGAACCTCCACGAGTACCAGGGCCGGGCAATATTTCGCGCCGGCGGCATACCGATGCCCGACGGGGATGTCGCTACGACGCCCGCGGAGGCGGAGGCGATTGCGCGCCGGCTGAACGGACAGGTCGTAGTCAAAGCGCAGGTCCACGTCGGCGGCCGGGGCAAAGCGGGCGGCGTAAAGCTGGCCTCGACGCCGAAGGAAGCAGCCGAAGCGGCCAAGAAGATTCTTGGGATGCAGATCAAGGGACTCACCGTTCAGAAGGTCCTGGTGGTCCCGGCGGCCGACATTGCGACCGAAGCCTACGCCGGATTGATCCTCGACCGCGCAACTCAACGGCCCGTCTTCATGGTGAGCGCCGCCGGCGGCATCGACATCGAAGACGTCGCCGCCAAGACGCCCGAGAAGATCCATCGGCTGGCGGTGGACCCGCGCTATGGCCTGCTCGCGCATCAAGCGCTGGGGCTCGCGTTGCGGCTGTACCGCGACATCGCGCAGGCGCGCGCCGCGGCGGACATCAT
>DATIOP010000358.1:0-5807 GCA_035472975.1 Gemmatimonadales bacterium | reverse complement strand
GATGGTGCACACCACCAGCGATCCGATGATTCCGATCGGCATGTCGCGCTGCGGCTTCTTAGCTTCCTGCGCCGCCGTCGAAACCGCGTCGAACCCGATGTACGCGAAGAAGATCACCGCAGCACCCCGGGCGATACCGCCGATGCCGAAGTGGCCCGGGTCGGTAGCGGCGGGGATGAAGGGGACCCAGTTCTCGCGGTTGATGTAGGCCATGCCGAAGGCGATGAAGGCCAGGATCACTACCATCTTGATGCCAACGATGGCGTTGTTGAAGGTGGCCGATTCCTTGATGCCGATCACCAGCAAGACCGTGATGAGGAAGACGATGAACATTGCCGGGACGTTGATCACGTTCCCCGTCTTGCTCCATCCATGGGTGAAGAGGCTCCAGAAATTCCACCACGGCACGTCCGCCGCCACGGTGTGGGTATAGGGCGCCCCGGTGTATTCCGCGGGAATGTTGATCCCCATGTCCTTGAGCAGCGAGACCGTATAGCCCGACCACCCCACCGCGACGGTGCTGGCCGCGAAGAGGTATTCCAGGATGAGATCCCAGCCGATGATCCAGGCCACGAATTCCCCGAGGGTCGCGTAGCCGTAGGTATACGCCGACCCGGAGATCGGAATCATCGCCGCGAATTCGGCGTAGCACAGTCCGGCGAATCCGCAGGCGACGCCGGCCAGAATGAATGAAAAGACGATGGCCGGCCCGGCATAGTTGGCTGCGGCCTGACCGGTCAGAACGAAGATTCCGGCACCGATGATGGCGCCGATGCCCAGCAGCACGAGATTCCCCGCGCCAAGGGCGCGTTTGAGACTGTGATCGGCCGCGATTGCCGCCTGCAGCGAGGCCACGCTCTTGCGACGGAAGAGGCTCATCGACGCTCCGCTAGGAGAGGGTGAAGGGCCTTAGGCCTGGTGGCGGCCGAGGCGGGAATGGCGGTAACCGAACGTTCCGTACAGTACGAGCCCGATGACGAACCAGATGATCAGCCGTTCCCAGGTCCGCCACGGCAGGGAAACCATCAGGTAGAGCGCGGAGAGCGCGCCGGCCGGGGCGGTGAACCAGATGATGGGAGCCTTGAACGGCCGGGAAAGTCCGGGTTCCCGGACGCGAAGCACCAGGATGCCGACCGAGACGATCACGAAAGCAAGGAGGGTGCCGATAGAGACCAGGCTGCCCGCTTCCCGCACCGTGAACCAGCCTGCGGGAATCGCCACAGCGAGCCCGGTTACGATCGACGTAATCCAGGGCGTCTGAAACCTGGGGTGAACCTTGTTGACCCACTGCGGGAGCAGGCCATCCCGCGCCATGCTGTAGAACACCCGAGACTGCCCCAGCAACATCACCAGGATGACCGACGAGAGGCCGGCGATCGCGCCGAGCTTGATGAAGCTCGAGATCCACCCCAGCCCGGCCCGATCGGCGACGACCGCGATGGGATCGGGCACGTTGAGCTCGGTGTACGGCACGACGCCGGTCGCGATACCGGAGACCAGGATGTAGAGCACGGTGCAGACGAGGAGCGAGCCGATGATGCCGATCGGCATGTCCCGCTGGGGATTTCGCGCCTCCTGCGCCGCCGTACTCACCGCATCGAAGCCGATGTACGCGAAGAACACGACGGCGGCACCGGTCATCACCCCGCTCCAGCCGAAGGCACCCTTGATGGGAAGACCGTCGGGACCCACTGACTGCGGCGGAATGAACGGGTGCCAGTTGGCCGGGTTCACCGCGTGGATCGTGCCGACGATGAAGACCAGCACCACCGCGACTTTCACGAAGACGATCACGTTATTGACGTTGGCCGACTCCTTGATGCCGACCACGAGCAGTGCCGTAATGATCGCGATGATGATGACGGCGGGGAGGTTGAAGATCGCGGCGACCGTGGTGCCATCTGCCAGGGTGACCGGGCTCCCGTGCGCCGCGCTGAATCTAGCGGGTATATCGATGCCGATGTCATGCAGAAAAGACACCACGTAACCCGACCAGCCGATCGCCACGGTCACCGCACCCAGTGCGTACTCCAGGACCAGATCCCATCCGATGATCCACGCAATGAACTCGCCGAGCGTCGCGTAGCCGTAGGTGTAGGCGCTCCCCGCCATCGGGACGAGCGAGGCGAATTCCGCGTAACACAAGGCCGCGAACACCGAGGCGAGGCCCGCGATTACGAATGAGGCCACGACGGCCGGCCCGGAATTCTGGGCGGCAACGGTGCCGGTCAGCACGAAGATTCCTGTGCCGATGATGGCCCCGATCCCCAACGCCGTCAGGTTCCACGGCCCCAGCGCTCGCTTCAGGCTGTGGTCCGTGGCGGCTTCGGCCTGCAGGTCGGTGACGCTCTTGCGGCGGAAGAGGTGCATGACCCCTCGGGCTGGAGTGAGGAGTAAGGAGTAAGGTGTGAGGAGTGAGGAGTAGGCCGGGGGCACTCCTCACTCATTACTCCTCACTCCTCACTCCTCACACGTTGTAATTGGGCGCTTCCCGGGTAATCGTCACGTCGTGGGGATGGGACTCCCGCAACCCGGCGCTAGTGATCTGAATCATCTCGACGTCGCGCTGCAGCTCCGCGATACTTGCAGCACCACAGTAGCCCATCCCGCTGCGGAGCCCTCCTACCATCTGGAACAGCACGTCGGCCGCCGGGCCCTTGTAGGGCACTCGGCCCTCGATGCCTTCCGGCACCATCTTGGAAGAGGACAGCTCTCCTTCCTGGAAATAGCGATCCGCGGAACCGTCCTGCATGGCGGAGAGGCTGCCCATGCCGCGGATCATCTTGAAGCGGCGGCCTTCGGCGAGCACCGACTCGCCGGGACTCTCTTCAGTGCCGGCCAGCATCGAGCCCATCATGACCGAGGCGGCCCCCGCGGCGAGCGCCTTCACCACGTCGCCCGAGTACTTGATACCGCCGTCGGCGATGACCGGCACGTCGCCCGCGGCCCGGACCGCGTCCATCACCGCGGTGACCTGCGGAACTCCCACGCCAGTCACGACCCGGGTGGTACATATGCTCCCGGGGCCAACTCCGACCTTCACGGCATCGGCGCCGCGCCGAATCAGCTCCCTGGCGCCACTCTCGCTCGCCACGTTGCCGGCGATGAGCTGCGCGTCGGGGAAGGTCTGCCGCATGAGATCCAGCGTCTTGAGGACCCCTTCGCTGTGGCCGTGGGCCGAATCGATTACCAGCACGTCGGCGCCGGCAGCGAGCAACTCCTTCGCGCGGTCGATTGCCTCGGGGGTTCCGCCCACTGCGGCGGCGACCCGAAGCCGCCCGTGTTGATCCTTGTTCGAGTCGGGATACTGGCGGCGCTTGAAAATGTCCTTGACCGTGATCAATCCCCGGAGCACACCCTGCTGATCCACCACAGGAAGCTTCTCGATCCGGTGCTTGGCCAGAATCCGTTCCGCCTCGTCGAGCCCGGTGCCCACCGGTGCGGTCACCAGCTTGTCCTTGGTCATCACCTCGCGGACCGGCTGATCGAGATTCCGCTCGAACTGGAGATCGCGATTGGTGATGATGCCGACCAGCTTCCCCGCGGGATCCACGATCGGGACCCCGGAAATCCGGAACCGGTTCATCAGCGTGGCGGCTTCGCGCAGGGGACGATCGGGACCCAGCGTAATCGGGTTCATGATCATCCCGCTCTCGCTGCGCTTCACCCGATCCACCTCCGCAGCCTGGCGGTCGATCGCCATGTTCTTGTGAAGCACGCCGATTCCGCCCGCCCGCGCCATCGCGATGGCCATCTCCGCCTCGGTGACGGTGTCCATCGCAGCAGAAACCAGCGGAATGTTGAGCGCGATCTTGCGGGTGAGACGACTCGCGACCGAAACCTGCCGCGGGTGAACTGTGGAGTGCCGGGGGACCAGCAAAATGTCATCGAAGGTGAGCGCCAGACCAGGACGAATGGTGCTCATGCCTTACACGTTCCGAAATGGGTCGGGGGTTCCATCCTTAAGTCTAGAGGCTGGTTGCGGGGTGGGTCAAGGTAAGACGGTAAGGCGGGATGGCGGTAGGTGAACAAGGCAAACAGGGCGGACGAGGCGGACAGGGCGGACAACTCACATGTCTTATGTCCCATCCATGTCCCCACATCCTCACATCCAAACATCCTCACATCCCTCAATCCCCCCTCACAATGTTCTTCCGCCACGCCAGGTAGATCGGAATGCCGAGCGCCACAATCAGAAGACCGAACGCCGAATACTTCCGTTGCACCGGATCGACCAGAAGCACCACAAGCAGGAAACCGACCGCGGCCATGTAGAGTGCCGGCAGCACCGGATATCCGAAGGCTTTGACCGGCCGCGGCAGATCAGGCTGGATGACTCGAAGGCGGAACAGCGCCAGCGTTGTGAAGAAGTAGAAGAGCAGCGACGCGAAGATGACGTAGGTCAGGAGCTCACTGTAGGTACCGCTCAGACAGAGCAGCATGGCCCAGACCGCCTGGGCGCCGAGCCCAAATACGGGGGTGCGGAAGGTCGGGTGCAGCTCCCCAGCCTTGCGGAAGAAGAGCCCGTCCTTCGCCATGGCGTAATAGACCCGAGGCCCCGCGAGAACCAGCCCGTTCACGCAGCCGAAGGTGGAGAGCATGATCGCGATCGCCATGAGCACCGCGCCGATCGGACCGAACATCACCTCGGCCGCCGCGACACCTACCCGATCCTGCGCAGCGTGCTGGATGCCACGCGCGATGGTGTCGACCCCGTTGGGGTCTCCGTGGAAGGGAAGCAGGTTGAGGTAGGCCACATTGGCGAGCACATAGAGCAGCGACACCGTGGCGGTCCCGACCCCGAGAGCCAGCGGCAGATTTCGCCGCGGATTCTGCACCTCGGCCGCGGCGAAGGTGACGTTGTTCCAGGCGTCAGCCGAGAAGAGGCTGCCGACCATGGCGGCGCCCAGCACCGGGAGCACCGCGAGAGACCAGGAGCCTGTGCCCCAGAAGTTGCTGAAGTTCAACGCCGCGATTTCCGGCCGGCGAAGCACCGTGAGGCCGAGCAGGATCAGCACGCTCAAGGCACCGACCTTGGCCACGGCGAAGACGGTCTGGATCTGCGCCCCGAGTGTCACCCCGCGAGCATTGAGTACGGTCAGAACCAGGACCACTCCCAACGCCACGAGCCGCTGGTAGGACACACCGATCTCAATCGGCCCCCCGGGCATCTGCAGGTGACCGAGCGAGAGGAAGACATCGGGAGTAACCCCGGGAATCAGCACACTCAGGAACTTGCCGAACGCGACGGCGACCGCGGCGATGGTGCCGGTCTGGATCACCGCGAACAGAGTCCACCCGAACAGGAATCCGATCAGCGGGGAAAGCCCGTCGCGGAGGAAGATGTATTGCCCTCCCGCCTTCGGGATCATCGCCGCGAGCTCGGCGTAGGCCAGTGCTCCCGTGACGGTCATGAGACCAGTGACGACCCAGACGATCATCAGGGCGCCCGGGCCCCACGCATCTACCTGCCGCCCGATGTCGGCCGAGACGATGAAGATGCCCGAGCCGATCATGGTCCCCACGACAAGCGAGATTGCCGCGAGCGGTCCGATGCCTTCGATGAACTGCTTGGGACCGCGTTCGGTGACGGGTTCCGCCGTGGTGGTCATGGGTGAAGGGAGTAGGTGGTGGGTGGTGGGTTGTAGGGAGTCTGGAGCAGGAATTAGCGAGCAGGAGCCAGGCAAGACGACGGACCTCGCCCTTGGCCCCACTCCCTACTCCCTACCGCCTACTACCTATTTGGATTTCCCGACCTTTTGCCCAGGCTTTGGCCCGGTCGATTCCGCCGCCTTGACCGCTTCATC
>DATIOP010000357.1:0-6756 GCA_035472975.1 Gemmatimonadales bacterium | reverse complement strand
CACGAGGTCACTCGCGGCAATCTCTGTATCAAGGGGAGATTTGGCTGGAAGTACGTGCAGAGTCGCGGCCCGGTGCGCCAGGCCGAGGGAGTGCAACGAGGTTAGCTCACCACCCGGTCGGGGTGGGTGTACACCGTCAGTTTGTCCTTCCGCGCAAACCCCACCAGCGTCATCCCTGACTGCTCCGCTACCCGCACCGCGAGCCCGGTGGGTCCTGAGATCGCGGCGAGGAGCGGGGCGCCCAGTATCATGGCCTTCTGAACCATCTCGAAGCTCGCGCGACTGGTGACTACCACAAAGCCGGTCGCCGGATCAACGCCTTTCTTCACCGCGGCGCCGATGAGCTTGTCGAGGGCGTTGTGCCGGCCCACATCTTCCCGTACCAGCTCGATCGAGCCGTGGGCGGAGGCCCAGGCCGCGGCGTGGACCGCCCCGGTCGCCGCATTCAGAGTCTGCCGCTCGGTCAGCGCCTCGAGTGCCATCTGAATCGCGGCCGGCCGTACCGGAGTTCCCGCCGGGACCTGTCGAGGTTCCTTCAGCACGACCGCGATGCTGTCGCTGCCGCAGATGCCACATCCAGTGCGTCCGGTAAGCCGGCGGGTGCGCCCCGCGATCACCGCGTCGCACTCGGGACTGACCGTGGCCTGGATCTCGATGCCCTGGCTGTAGCGCACGATTTCCAGCGAGAGCAGATCGGCCGGAGTGCGGATCAATTCCTCGGTGAGGCTGAATCCCAGCACGAAGTCTTCGAGATCGCTCGGGGTTGCCATCATGACCACATGTGGCACCCCGTTGTACACTACTGCCACCGGGGTTTCCTCCACCACCGGCTCTGTGCGTTCCTCAACCGTCCCGTCCCGCCAGCGCCGCACCTGAAGCTCGAGCAGCGGCTTGGCGTAGCCCAGCCGCAGCAAGCCCAGCGGGTCCTCCATTTGTTTGATATCCATAGGCACAACATTCTCTTCTCGCCAAACGTCGTACTACCGGACACTCCCCCTCACAATATACCGTTTACATTGTAACCCGTCTTATAACCCTCACCCGGACTGGTCGCCGAGATCATCGTGCACTTGAGCGCGCCGACCCGGCGGCCCTACCGTCTGGCCCGACAGGATTCCGCCGACAGCACCGATCTCCCGGGATGAGTACACCCCCGGGCGGATCGAGAGTTACTCCTCGAGCACGTTTCCTCCTCCGGCTGGTATTCGGAATTTGCCTCCTCGTCCTCATCCTGAGCCGGGTCGGTCTACCGACGCTCAGGCGGGGACTCGGCCCCGAAACGCTTGCGGGCGTATTCGGCGCAGCCACTTTGCTGTTGAGCAGCCAGGCCATCGCGGCGCTCCGATGGAAATTGATCATGGGCCAGGGAAGCCCACCGTGGGGATATCTTGCGCGACTCTATATCATCGGGGGCTTTTTTTCGCTCTTTCTCCCGACCCTCGTTGGGGGAGATGCCGTCCGAGCCTTGGCGGCGGCGCGGGAAAATTCCCGACCAGGTGGAGTCGTGGCGAGCGTGCTGCTGGATCGTGCGATGGGGATGTTTGCCATCGTGTGCTACGGGCTGCTCGGCGCGGCCCTGGCTCCCGAATTCGCGCTGCGACTGGTGGAAGGGGCACGACTCAAGCTGCCGGGCACCGTTCTGGTGCTTGCGGGCGTCGGAATGATTGTGGCGATAGTGGCCGCCGTGTGGTTCGCGCGCGGGTCCCCGCGGTTGCGCGAAGGGTTGAACGACGCGCTGCGTGCGGTTCGTGATCTCGCCCGCACCCCGGGATCGCTACTGGCCGCAATAGCGCTCGGGTTCGTGGTGCAGGGATTGTACATCCTGCTGTGGCTGGTGCTGGCTCGCGCGATTCACCTGCCGCTCGCAGCGTCGACCCTGCTCTTTGCCGTCCCGGTCGTCACCGCTTTCGCCATGCTCCCCATCACCCTGAACGGCCTTGGCGTCCGCGAGGGGGCCTGGCTGCTGCTCCTGAGCGGCTCAGGCATTCCACCCAGCGAAATCGTGACCTTCAGCCTGCTCTTTTTCGTCACCAACCTGATCACAGGCCTGACTGGAGGCCTTCTTTTCATGGTCCGTGGCACCTCTTTGAACTGACTCCCGAAAACTCTTGTCGGTGCCACGTGTTCCATCGGATTCCAGGGTCTCTCTGTCCGGATTGACATAGGGGGAGGGGGTATATAGACTACCCAGCTGAAACAGCTTCAAGGGCGGTGCACGTGTCGGTAAACGAGTGGCTGGTCGTGGCAGGCGGGTTGACGGCCATCACATGGGTGAACTGGTATTTCCTGGTCGCGGGGCGGGGGCGGGTGGCGGTTTCCGCGGCCACGGCTGGAGGCCGGGAGGTGAGAATCACCGTCGATGGAGGCTACGAACCAGCGCTAATCAAGGTTCCTGCGGGAGAACCGGTGCGATTGCTCTTCGACCGGCGCGACTCGTCTCCCTGCTCCGAAGAAGTTGTGTTCCCCGACTTCGGTATCCGGCAATTCCTTCCCACCGGCAAGACCACGCCGATTGAAATCACTCCGCCCAAACCGGGGAAGTACGAGTTCATGTGCGGCATGAGCATGCTTCATGGCACGGTCATCGCCGAGCCTTCGGCCTCGATCTCTGACTCACCCCGCTAAGCCCATGGCAGCCACCGAAACGATCGAGCTTCGAGTGACGGGGATGCATTGTGCTTCGTGCCAGTCACGGGTGCAGCGGTCGCTGGCCGAGCAGCCGGGGGTCGTGGATGCGTCGGTCAACCTGATTCTGAATACAGCCGCAGTGACCTTCAATCCGGCCGCAACCACGCCCGACAGACTGGTGCAGGCCATCAAGGAAACCGGATACGACTCGGAAGTCCCCCGTCCGACGGACACGCCATTCGAGGAGCAGGAGGCGCGTGACCGGGCCATCGACCTGGAGTTTCGGGATCTGCGCCTCAAGGCGGTGCTCAGCGGGATTGCCGCGGTTGTCGCGATGATCCTGTCGTTGCCCCTGATGGCGCCAGCTGTGGCGGGACACGAGACCGTGGTCGCGGATCCCTTCATGCGCTGGGTCATGCATTCACTGAGTCCCGTGCTTCAAAGCCTGTTCCCCTGGCTCTACACGCTGCCTCCGCAGGGTCTGGCCTACGCGCTGTTGCTTCTGACGGTCGGTGTCATGCTCTGGGCCGGGCGGCAGTTCTATGTGAGGGCCTGGACTGCGTTCCGGCATCACACCGCGGACATGAACACGCTCATCGCGTTGGGCACCGCAGCGGCGTTCGGGTATTCCTGCCTGGCGGTGTTGAGGCCGCAGCTCTTCCTCGCGCGGGGGCTTTCACCCGATCTGTATTTCGAGGCCGTTGTCATCATCATCGCGCTGATCCTCACCGGCAGCGCGTTCGAGGCTCGGGCCAAGCGGCAGACCGCCCAGGCGCTTCGCGCCCTCGTAAACCTCCAGCCCAGGACTGCGCGAGTCGCGCGGGAAGGCGAGTTGGGGCGTGAGATCCCCATCGATCAGGTTGTTCAGGGCGACACCGTCCTGGTCCGTCCCGGAGAGCGAATCCCGGTGGATGGCCAGGTCCTGTCGGGGCAGAGCGCGGTGGATGAGTCCATGCTGTCCGGCGAATCGTTCCCGGTGGAGAAGAAAGCCGGATCGCTGGTGATCGGCGGGACGCTGAATGGCACCGGAGCATTCCGCTATCGGGCCACGACCCTCGGATCCGACAGCGTGCTTTCCCAGATCGTCAAGCTGATGCGCGAGGCCCAGGGCTCACGCGCACCGATCCAGGCGCTCGCCGACCGGATCAGCGGAATCTTCGTGCCGGTCGTGGTCTCGATCGCGATCGCGACGTTCGTGATCTGGTTTGTTGCCGCCGACACGGCGCCCGCGATGCATGGGCTCGCGGCGGCAGTGTCGGTGCTCATCATCGCCTGTCCCTGCGCCATGGGTCTCGCGGTGCCCACGGCGGTGATGGTTGGGACCGGCCGGGCGGCCCAGCTCGGTTTCCTGATCAAGGGGGGAGAGACCCTGCAGCGCGCCGGGATGGTTGACGTGGCGGTGCTCGACAAGACGGGGACAGTGACCGAAGGCCGCCCGAGGGTAACGGACATTCTGGCGGTCGACGGCGCCGAGGACGGAATCGATCTGCTACGCCTCGCTGCCTCCGTCGAAACATTGAGCGAGCATCCCCTCGCGGCCGCCGTGGTGCGGGCGGCCCGCGATCGCGGCTTGACCCTGAGTGACCCTGATGGGTTCAGCTCGGTGACCGGGCGCGGCGCGTTGGGAACCGTGGATGGGGTTCCGCTCCTCATAGGCAACGAGGCCCTGCTCAAGGAGCGTGGAGTGGAGACCGTCGCCATGCAGCAGGCCGCGATCCGGCTCGCCGGCGAGGGGAGAACCCTGATGTTCGTCGCGAGCCGGGGGAAACTCCTCGGCCTCGTCGGGATTGCCGATCCGATCAAGGAAGGCTCTCGAGAAGCGGTAGCCAACCTGAGGCGGATGGGAATCGAGGTTGTTCTCGTCACCGGCGATAACGCCGGGACCGCGCAGTCGATCGCGAAACAGGCTGGGATCGCGCGAGTAGTCGCCGGAGTCTTGCCGGAAGGGAAGGTGGAGGAGATCAAGCGGCTTCAGGCGGCCGGCCGGATCGTCGCGATGGTGGGGGACGGGACCAACGACGCACCGGCCCTGGCCCAGGCCGACGTCGGTATTGCCATCGGGACCGGGACCGACGTCGCGATCGAAGCCGGCGATGTAGTTCTCATGCGGGGCGACCTTCGTGGCGCGGTGCAGGCGATCGAGCTTTCCCGGCGGACCGTGCGCACCATGAAGCAGAACCTGTTCTGGGCCTTCATCTACAACGTGATCGGTATTCCGGTAGCGGCCGGCGTGCTGTATCCCGGCCTGGGAATCCTCTTGAGCCCGGTCCTGGCCAGTGCCGCGATGGCCTTCAGCTCAGTCAGCGTCGTCAGCAACAGCCTCCGGCTGCGCCAGGCACGGGTAGCCTGATGCCTCATTCACGAAATGAGTCTCGCAACGACGGGAACATCATGTGCAGCTGCCCTCTGCCCGGTGATGGAGCGACGTATCGCAAGGCCCGCGGAGTGGATCCCGACATCAAACAGCGGAACCAGAAGCGCCTCCGCCGGATCGAGGGCCAGATCCGCGGGCTGCAGAAGATGGTGGAGGAGGATCGTTATTGCGCCGATATCCTCACCCAGATCTCCTCGGTGCAGGAAGCGCTCCGATCGGTGGGCCGGGAATTGATGCGGAATCATCTGAAGCACTGCGCCGCATCCGCGATCCGGGCAGGCGATGACGATGCCGAGGCGATGTATGATGAGCTGGTAGATCTCATCTATAAGCACAACCGGTAGTAGCGGCACCCCTCTTGCTCATTTCGGGCCTGGAAAAAGGCCTGTCCCCCAAAAACCTTTAACGAGCAGCGCCCACCCGAGCGGGAAGGAGGGTGGACCCATGTCCAACTCTCTCTTGGGGTTACGTGTTTCGCTCGCCTTGGCTCTCGGTGCCCTTGCGGCTTGCGCCAGCAAGAAGCCCGAGGTCGCGGTAGCTCCGGTAGAAAGCAGTCCGCCAGTGGAGACAGCTCCCGCTCCCCCTCCCGTGACTCTTCCACCAGATACGGTCCGGATTCACGACGTCGAGCTGGAGCAGAGGGCTCAGCGAATGGAGCTGGCTCTGCTCGAGCGTGATGCGCAGATCGAAGAATTGCAGACCCGGCTCGATGAAACTCGGCAGGAAGTCGTGCGGGCAATGGCCAAGCTGCAGACTCTCGCGACCAAGGCCGAAGCCGCATCGGGACTCGCCGAAGCAGAAGTGGCGGTTCAGTCGCTCAAGACCGCGGGTGGTCAGCGCGCGACGGCCGAACTGTCCCAGGCGACCAAACTGCTCAAGCAGAGCGGCGCCGAGTTCAACAAGCAGAACTATGCCGGTTCGCTCTACCTCGCGACCCAGACCAAACGCCTCGCCGGCGCTGCGAAAGGGAGACTTAGCGGCAACGGCAACGGGCCGAGACCGGGAGAGTCAACCTTCACGGCCCCGGTTCGGTTGCAGACTGTCCGCCGCAGCAATGTCCGGGAGGGACCGGGGACCAATTTCAAAGTCCTGTTCACGGTAGAAGCGGGAATCTCAGTAACCGGATACTCCTACACCGACAACTGGATTCGGGTGACTGCAGAGGACGGCCGGGCAGGATGGGTAATGCGGAACCTGGTAGGCCGGGGCCCGGAGGCGATGCGCTAGTCCTCCACCTTGTTCAGGCTGGCCACGGCGACTCGGTCACGGCCCAGGTGCTTCGCCTGGTAGAGCGCCACGTCAGCGCTCATGATCACGGCCTCCGGCGTTTCTCCAAACTCGGGATATGAGGCGACGCCCACGCTCAGTGTGATCGTTCCCCCCGCGAAAGTCTCGCTGGCCAGCCTGGCACGGACCCGCTCCGCTACTTCGACCGCGCCTTCCATCCCTGTCTCGGTGAGCAGGACCAGAAATTCCTCACCGCCGTAGCGCGCGGCACAGTCCACCTCCCGGCAGGAATCCCGCAGGATCTCCGCGAGTCGGACCAGAACCTCGTCTCCCGCCAGGTGGCCATAGGAATCGTTGTAGTCCTTGAAGTGGTCCACGTCCACCATCAAGACGGCGAAGCTGTGATGTCCCCGCTTCGCTCGGCTCGATTCCAGCGCCAGCCGGCTCAGCAGGTGGCGCCGGTTGGCGAGGCCGGTGAGCCCGTCGAGGGTGGAAAGCCGCTCCAGCTCTTCCCGGCTCTCCCGCAA
>DATIOP010000356.1:0-9260 GCA_035472975.1 Gemmatimonadales bacterium | reverse complement strand
CGCCTGCCCATCGCGCGATCCGGTTCCGGCATGGCGGCGATCTTCGCGAGAACGGCACTTTCCCCGTCCGCCCCCTTCAGCTCCTGGATGCGCTCCTTCATCGCGAGTCGTTCCTCGTCCGTGAATCCCTTGAACTTCTTGCCGGTCGCGGTGGTCTTCTTGGCAAACTTCCGTGTGTTCTTCTTTGCCATGGAAGTAATTCCCGTTTGGTCTAACGACGTGTGAGGCGGCGAATGTCGGCCACGAGTTCCGGGAACTCCGGCTGATTGAATTCGTGGCCGCGCCCCTCCAAAGCCTGCACCTTGGCGTTAGGCAGGAGATCGCGGTAGCGCTCAAGAGTCTCAAAGGGAATCTCGGGGTCGTCTCGGCTGTGGTAGAGATAGAGCGGCGCCACGTCCTTCAGCCGCTCACCGAAATCAGGCGCGAGCGCAAATTCCGGGAAGTCCGGCCCCCAGAAGGGCGTCGCGATCAGGAACAAGCCTGCGAACGCGGGCTGGCGCACGGTCTCCGACAAGTATTTCAGAAGGACCGAGGCTCCGAACGAGTGACCCACGAGAATGGGGCTTCTGGCGCTCACTATCAGTTCGTCAATTCGCCGTGCCCACGTCCAGTAGTGGGGGTGCGTGGGCCGGGGCATGCGAGGTGCCCTCACTCGGTAACCTGGTCCCAAGGTGTTCCCGATTAGCGGCTCCCAGTACACCTTGCCGCGCCGTCGGCGAGGTTCACCAGCGCCATGAATGACGAGAACGGTTCGCGGCATGGGCCGAAGGTGATCCCCCCGGCAAGGTCGAGCAAGGGTGGGGGGCCCGCGCCCAAGAAGCGCAACACAGCAGTTGCGCATTTACAGGGTCTGCCCTATAATATGCAACGTAACTGTTGCACGTTAGCGAGCCACCGCAACCGATTGATTGGAGCAACAACGACTTATGACCGCCACCACCGACCAACCCCAGGCCACCGACAGGATCGAGAAGCGTTTCGAGGTAAGTGCCAAGCGCTCCCGGGTCTGGCGGGCCATCTCCGACGCGAACGAGTTCGGCGCCTGGTTCGGCATGAAACTGGACCGCCCCTTCACCGCAGGCGCCACCGTTTCCGGACGACTCACGATCAAGGGATACGAGCACATCTTGCTGGAGATGCAGGTCCAGCGGATCGAACCCGAAGGCTACTTCTCCTACCGCTGGCATCCTTACGCGGTGAATCCCGAGGTCGATTACTCGGCGGAGCCGACCACCCTGGTCGAATTCCGGCTGGAAGAGACCGCGGGTGGCACCGCGGTCACGATCACTGAGTCCGGCTTCGACCGGCTCCCCAGCACGCGACGGGCTGAAGCGTTCCGGATGAACGAGGCGGGGTGGACCGGCCAGTCCAAGAAGCTGGCGAGTTATGTCGGCTAGCCGAGGCGGCGCGGCGCGCCAGGCGGCCCCGGTGTTCGCCGCCCTGGGCGACACGACCCGGCTCAGCCTGGTGCGCCGACTGTCTACTGAAGGCCCGCTCTCGATTTCTCGCTTGAGCGAGGGGAGCGGTATGACCCGCCAGGCGATCACCCGGCACCTGCACGCGCTCGGGAAGGTGGGCCTCGTGCGAGACAGCAAAGAGGGCCGAGAGCATGTGTTCTCCCTGGATCTCAAACGCCTCGAGGTCGCGCGGGAGTACATCGATCAGGTGTCGGCGCAGTGGGACGCGGCGGCAGCGAGGTTGAAAGCGTTTGTGGAAATGGTCGAAGGCTAGGCATTAACCAAAGACAAGCAGAGGAAATTGTGGTTGACATCATTCATCGAATCGGCATCAAGGCATCCGCGACCAAGGTCTATGAGGCGCTGGCGACGGCGGAGGGCGTGGCAGGGTGGTGGACTAGGGACACGACCGGATCGTCGAAGGTCGGCGGGAAGATCAATGTTCGCTTCCGTCATAAAGACGGGAACGAAATCGGGCAGATGGACTTCGAGATGATCAAGCTCGAGCCCAATCGGGAAGTCCAGTGGCGTTTCCTGGGGGGACCGCCGGAATGGGTCGGGACTGATGCGACCTTCGAACTGACTCAGGACGGCGACATGACGGTGCTTCTGTTCGGGCACCGGAATTGGCGGGAAGCGATCGAGTTCACGGCCCACTGCAGCATGAAGTGGGCGGTGTTTCTACTCAGTCTCAGAGACTTTGTGGAAACGGGGAAGGGCAGGCCTTCGCCGGATGACTTGAAGATCGATAACTGGAACTAGGCGGCTCGGCGGCTCGGCGGTTCTCGGCTAAGTCTTGGTTTTTTCGAATGAGAACTTCTGGCCGCCGACCGAGGCCTCATACATGAGGCCACCCTTGGTGGCGGTCATGACTGCGACACCTTTGTTGTAGCCGAGGTCGGCCGACACACCCTCCTTAAGGGCTACAGCCGAGACGCCGGCCTCGAACTCGAAGTTGCCCCGCGTGAAGTCGTCCAGGGCGGTCTTGTCCTTGAAAAAAATCACTTCTCTGAAAGCCTGACCGCCCAGCTGCAGTCCGACGGTCACCGCCGTGAGCGTGGTCTTCCCAATCAGCGTGCCACGCTCGTATACCAGCCCCTTGCCGCGGGCGCCACCAACCCCGACGGCGCCTTTGCCCACGGAGGGGAACACGGCATACCCGTAGGCGTCGGCGAACCAGCCCTTCATCCCCGGGTCGCTCTTCGTGAACTCCTGAATTACTTCCTGCACTTCCTTGTCGCTCTGCGCGTGGGCGGGAAGTGTGGTCATGAGAAGCGCGGCCGCGACCGCTACACCAATAGCCTTTGCGTTCATCGTTCTGTCCTTTTCACCCGGTTAGACGGCCGTTCATGCTTTCTGGCGATGGTACCCGGCAGGCTCAAATGGACTGAGTTTCTCCAGCCACAGCTCTTCCAGTGTGCGAAGATCCTCGGTCGGGTCGTAGTCGGTGGTGTCGTTTGGTGCCAGAGTGTCCAGCACGACGAACTCGAACACGTCGGGGCCGAAGGTGTCCCAGTCCGCCTGGAGTGCGCGATTGGCGTGAGCGTTGAGCCGCAGCTGCGCGCGATGTCGGTTCAAGAGCGCAGTAAGATCACGGCTTGCCAGAACGAGGGCCCTGCCGTTCGTCGTGTTTCGAACGGCGCCGACGCCCATGGACCGTGGCGTTTGCTTGTACTCCCTGATCAGAGCCTTCCGATCGGTAGTCATGGCTCCATGAATCAGCACCGAGGGAGCAAACGGGTCTCACCAGGCCAGGAGCTTGCGGTCGTCCAGAAAGGAGGCGATGTGGACGAGAGAGGTCAGACTCTGCCCGCGCTTAAAGGCGGCGACGGCGGAGCGCAGCTCGGGCACGGCAGCCGTTCGAGCCTCTCGGCGATAGTTCCGGTACAGCGTCCGCATTTCGCGGTAGACCGTTTGCAGTGATTGGGCCTCTCGCTGAGCCTCAAAACCGCCCGTCAGCGAACTGGCGCGCTTGGCGGTCTTCCCGCGCGGCCGATTATCGAGGAGCCGCCCGGTCTCCGCGACGCGGGCCCTGACCCGGTCCGTAAGATTCGACGAGGGGTCATTCGGATTCAGGTCGGACACCTGCGATGCATTGGTAGTCATCGGTCCTGCCCAGTAAGGGAATCAGCCACGCTCAGGGGTGACGCATGCCTAGCAGGGAAATCTAACCTGATTGCACGGCGGGGGTTGCAGACCGGCTATCTTCCCCTGTCCTCTATGGGAGCTTCCAGTGGATCCCCAGCTCAGTGGATTCGCACTTGGTCTTCTCTTCGCAGCAGCCAAGGTCGGTGCCATTGGCACCATTGGGTTCGCGATCGCCTGGTGGCAGACCCGGCGGAAGCTCCAACGCTTTGAACAGGCCCTTCCCGATCCCGGCCGGCTCGATGAGCGGCTGGCGAGTCTCGAGCAGACCACCGACTACATCGGTGCCAAGGTCTCGGAGCTGGCGGACACTCAGGCGTTGCTGCTGCGCCAGCTCAATCCCTCTCTCGACCGCTCAGCCCTGCCCAAGCCCTTGCCTGAGGACCTGAGCGACCCGCATACGCCGCGCACTCCCCACTGAGGAGTTGTCAGCCAGCGCGTTTCCGAGCGGTCGCCTTCGTGGCGACCCGCTTGGTCACTTGGCGATTGCCTTTGTGGCTCAGCTTGATGAGGCGCGTCAATACCTTGGGGTCGATCTCCTCGAAACGAGGGAGATAGAGACATCCGCCGCCCACCTTGTGCGTACCCAGCTCCGCGAGGAGGTTCGCATTGGCCTTGAGGCCGCCCATGAGGTAGAGGACGAGGGCTGCCTTCCGCGGGGAAAAGCCGACCGGAAACCAATCGACCACTCGTCCACTCCTGCCTTCATAGGTCATCTGCCCATACCCGACAATGCTCGAGCCCCACATCGCGGGGCTCTCACCGGTGGCCTTTCGGATCAAGGCGGCCAGGGCTTTGGCGTCGCGTTGGCGCTGGGGATCGGGGATCGCTGCGAGGAAGTCAGCGACGCTGGCTTTGGTGCGTTGGGTTTTGTTCTCGGCCATGGGAAATGGTGGCTGTGAAGTGAGCGCCAGACACGGAGGTAGAGCACTATCTCACTAGTAAATCCGTTGCCGGCAGAGGGTACCTCGGTTTCCGATGCCCTGCAAGGCGCGCAGGCCTTGCGATTGCCGTCGGCTTCAACTCATCGTCACGGTGCTGCTTGCCAAGTTCAACCCCGGCGATAACGTTTTCCCCAGATGACCGACTCCGCGCTTTCCAACCGCGTCCGAGACTCCGCCAGAGCTGCGTTGGTCGGAGCCTTGCTGGTGATCGGCGCGGCGACGAGCGAGGCTCAGTCTCCGGTCAAGCAGGTCCTGGTTCTGCAAACGTACGACCGGGGGAACCTGGTTCTCGATCAATTCACTGGCGAGTTCCGGGTGGGCCTCGACCAGCCCGCTGGGAGACCCTTGAACGTCGTTCAGGTCGTCGTGGGCCCGAGGGGGTTTGTCGGCGCACCCGAACAAGTCGTCGTCGACTACATCCGATCCATGTTCGCCGATCGACTGCCCCCGGACCTCATCGTGACGGTCGGCGGCCCCGCGGCTCTTTTCGCGCGCAGCCATAGGGCGCAGCTTTTCCCCAAGACGCCGCTTCTTTTCGGTGCCGTGGATGAACGATGGTTCCGCGGCGCGCCGCTGGGCGAGAACGAGAGTGCGGTGGCGGTCGCCAACGATTTTCCCCACGTCATCGACGACATCCTGCAGGTACTCCCCGAGACCAGGCAGGTCTTCGTGGTGGCCGGGTCCGGACCCATCGGCCGGTTCTGGCAAAAGGAGCTCGAGACCGGGTTCGCTCGATTTCGCGATCGGGTGACGTTCACCTGGTCCGACGAGCTGTCCTTTCCGGATATCCTCCGCCGCTGCGCGAACCTTCCAGCCTACTCAGCGATCGTCTATATCACCTTGGGCACGGATGCGCAGGGCGCGACGTACGGGGACGAGCAAGTGCTCTCCGCCCTTCACGCCACGGCGAATGCCCCCCTGTTCGGAGCGCAAAACGCACTGTTGGGCCATGGACTTGTCGGTGGGACGATGCTCTCCATTGACGACCTCGGTCTCCGCACTGGCAAGGTGGCCGGTCGCATCCTGAACGGAGAGCCACCTGCGAGTCTCAGAGTACCGCCACAGCCGGCGAGTCAAACAATGTTCGACTGGCGCGAGCTGCGGCGCTGGCACATCCCAGAGAGTCGATTGCCGACTGGAAGCGTCGTGCAGTTTCGTCCCCCGAGCCTGTGGGGTGAATACAAGCGCACAGTTCTGGCCGCGATCGGCGCGCTGCTGCTTCAATCGCTCCTGATCGCGCGACTCCTGTACGAGCGTCGAGCACGCCAGCGGGCCGAGGTTGACAGCCGACGGAACCTGGCTCTCGCCGCCGATGCTAACCGCCGCGAGACGATCTCGGCGCTGACTTCGGGAATTGGCCATGAGCTGGGGCAACCGCTCAGTGCGATTGCGGCCAACGCCGAGGCGCTTCACATCATGGTCACAACGAAGCACGCGGTGCCCGAGGCGACAGAGGAGATCCTGGCCGATATCCAGGCGGAAGCCATCCTCGCCACCCAGATCATCGAACGCCATCGGACAATGCTCCGCAGCCGTCAACTGGACCGGAGGCCGGTCGACCTCCACTCCGTGATCGATGAGAGCCTCGCCCTGGTCGCTTACGATCTGCGGGCGCGACAGATCGAGACGACCCTCGATCTGTCCTCGACTCCTTGCGTCATCGACGGCGATCTGGTGCTTCTGGAGCAGGTAATCGTCAACCTGGTACGGAACGCAATGGACGCGATGGCGGAGACGCCGCCGGCGAGGCGTCAGATCACGATACGAAGTGCGGTCAAGGCCGCGGACGTCGAGATCTCAGTGGGTGACAATGGGACGGGTTTGTCGGCGGAAGTCATCGGAACGCTGTTCACACCATTCGTCACCACGAAATCGAACGGCCTCGGGATAGGCCTGACGATCGCTCAGAGGATCGTCGACGCCCATGGCGGGACCATCACCGGCGAGAACCTCAACGGGGGAGCAACATTCACCGTCAGGCTGCCCCGCAGCGCAACGCCTAGGCCTCGCTCAGGACGACGCGCAACAGATCCAGCCTGAACCCACCCCCGTCGAATCGATCGCCGCCCGGTACACCGCTTCGGCCACGTCTGACTCACGCGTCATCATCCTCGGCTGCTAGACCGTGGCATTTCGAACCAGGCGGAGGAGAGGCAGAGTCATGGTAACTCCTGCTACCACGACCACCAGGGTGGCAATGAGGAAAGGCGGGGCGGAGAAGTAGCTGAACCCCATGATTGCCACGATGACGGCGGGGAGCAGGAGAACCACAATGGCGCAGGTGAGCCCGAGCACTATGGCCCATCGCTCGCCCCGGAGGACGCCGCCAGCACAGTAGAAGGCGGTAAAGCCGAGGGGGAGAAGCAACACCCCATCGAGAATGAAGCTGAACGCGAAAGGTGGCCACACGAAGGCGTAGGCTTCCGCCGACAGTCGGTCCGCAACGGCTTGTCGCAGGAGTGGCACCGCGAGAAAGTGGATCGCTGCCGCGACCCACAGCAAGACCCCGCCGAGGCGCAGTGCTCGGGCGGCGGCGGTCCGCCGCGAGGTGTTGAGGATGGTCACGGGCGAAGGCTCATTCCCCGGGCAGCGCCCTCTGCTACTCGAACCGGACGCGGATTGGCCGATACGACGGCGTCCGGGTGCCATTGCCGAGTTCCCCATGGCCGTTGACGCCCCAGCAATAGGTCGACGATGCCGTTGGTGCCGGCGCCGATCATGCGTCCTCCTTGGCCAGGGGCAGCGCGACATAGAACGCGGCGCCACGCTCGGCCCTACTCTCCGCCCATAGCCTCCCTCCGTGCGAGGTCACCAGTGTGCGGCAGATCGAAAGGCCCATGCCCAAGCCGTCAGCCTTGGTGGTGTGGAACGGCTGGAACAAGGTCTCAACGTCGTTCGGCAAGCCGACTCCGCAGTCCAGGATCCCGATGCGGATCTCGTTCTGCGCGACGACAGTCGTAAGCGTGAGGTTGCGGTCTTCCGGCGGATTCGATGCCATGGCATCGCACGCGTTCACGATCAGGTTGAGGAGAACCTGCTGCAGTTGCACGCGATCCGTGATGGCCGGCGGCAGGTCCCCGGTAGCGAGATTCGAGACGGAGACACCGCGGGCAATGAGGTCACTGCGGGTGATGCGAAGCAGTTCGTCGAGACTCTCCTGCACACTCACTGGCTGGAGCAACACCTCGCCGCGCCGCAGCATGGTGCGCAGGCGGTCGATGATCTCAACGGCGCGGCGATTCGCGCCGACGATGTCCTCCAAGATGGCGCGCACCTCAGCGAGGTCGGGCGCGTCCTGCGACATGAAGCGCTGCCCCGCCTGCGCATTACTGAGAATGCTGCCGAGCGGCTGGCCCAACTCGTGCGCGAGCGAACCCGAGAGCGCGCTCAGGGAGGCGACGCGGGCAAGATGCGCCAGCTCCTCCCGCTGCAGCTGCGCTTCCATCCTGGCCAGCTTTTGACGCGTGATGTCCATCGAGACGCCGAGTATTCGTGGAGGCGCGTCTACTGCGGGGATTGGGCTGCGGCCGCGGGCGGCGATCCATCGCACCGATCCATCGGGCAGGACGATGCGGTACTCGACATCATAGGAACCGCCAGTCGCCAGCGCGTGCTGGATCGCGGTCGCCCGCACGGCGCTATCGTCGGGGTGGACCCGTCCGGCCAGGTCGGCATAGTGAAGGGGTTCGCCAAGCTCGAAGCCGAAGAACTTGCGTCCTTCCTCCGTCATCCAGACCCTGTCGTTCGTCACGTCCCAATCCCAGAGCGCCATCTGCGCGCTCTCTACCGCCAGGCTCATGCGCTCCTCGTTCACCCGCAATGCCTCCTTCGACCGTCGTTCGTCATCGATAGCGACTGCGAGCAGCATCAGTGGAGTGGCCACCATCAGGAGAAACAACTGCAGGGCCAGGGCGTTTTCTTCGGGGGTTTGGGTCAGGAACGGTCCGCGTCCGTGCATCGTCCCCCAGATCGCCAGCATCGTGATGGTCAGCATGGAGGCGCTGATGCCTCCGGGCCCAAAACGGAGAGCCGCCCAGATGAGCAGGGGAACGGGGGCATAGAGGAGCGCGGGCGAGGTGTCCGGTCCGGCAGGCCCACGGTTGAATGCGACCCATCCGACCGCGAGAATTCCCGCGACGAGGAGGCATGCTTCCAGAACGCGCGTGGGTGGGGCTTTGACTCGTTTCATGAATAGCTGGTGGACGCCAATCAGGATGACCGGCACCAGCACCATCGCTGTCACTCCATTCGAGATGCCGAGATTGCGCCATTCGATCCAGTAGCGAGTTCCATATCCATTGGAGATGGTGAAGGCGGCGCCCCAGAAAGCCGTCCCAAACGGAACGATGACCACCGCAATCAGGACAAAGATGGTGGCTTCACGAAGCGTGATGCGATGGAACGGTGACTTGATGAACAGGCGGACCCCGGCGGCCGTCAAAACGTACTTCACCGCATCGAACGCCTCGCATTGCAGCGCATAAAGCGGCGGCCAATGCGCCTGCTGCGTGGCGAAGTAGTGACTGGAAGCGGCGGCAAGCGCATAGGCCCACCAGTGCCGGGTGGGGACCAGCAGCAGAATGGCAACGAGGATCGCGTGCGGCGGAAAGAAGAGGGATACCTTGCTGTCGGGAAAAGTCACTACCCAGGCGGTTCGCGTCGCCAGGTAATAGCAGGCAGCAGTGGCCAGAATCCCAAATATCGTGCGGAGAGA
>DATIOP010000355.1:0-7932 GCA_035472975.1 Gemmatimonadales bacterium | reverse complement strand
CTCCAGCGCGTCGCGCGGGCGCCCTTCGGCCCGGTAAACATGGGCCAGGCCCATGTACGAATGCCCCTGGGTCGGATAGTCCCGGATCGTCTGGCGGTACATCGCCTCGGCGTCTGCGTACCGCCTCGCGTAGATCAGAGCGACACCTACGCGACTGCTGTGCGCTGCGCTCAACGGGTCGAGCTCGTGTGCCTTGCGGGCCTCGGCCAGGGCGCTGTCTGCCTGGCCTTGCCAGCGGAACCAGACTCCCAGCACGATATGGTTTTCGGGATCCCCGGGGTCGAGTGCGACTGCGCGGTCTATCAACTCGCGGGCCCGAAGCGCGTTCCACCGCCATATCAGTTCGATTGCCCCCAGCGCGGTATACCCAGAGGCGACAGTACTGTCCAGCGCGAGCGCCTTTCGTGCTGCCGTCTCGGCCTTCGGACCGCCTTCCGCCGGTGTCGTCCAGCCGGAAAACTCCAGCAGAAGGTAGGCATGGGCGAGGCCGGCATATCCCGGTGCGTACAGCGGCTCCCTGTCAACCAGGGCCGCAAAGGTGTCCCGCGATGCTTCAATGCCGCCGTTGAACCGCAGCGTCATGCCGCGGAGATACGAGCCGTACGCCGAGGTGTCCTGCCGATATCGGAGTGGGAGACGGAGCGAGTTTTCGATCTCCGTCATTTCAGTTGAAGTCGTGTCAGCGCGCTGAGCTGTCGACACCGCAGGCCGGAGAGCGAACACCGACACCACGCCCGCCATGAGGAGCGCTCCGGCGATTCCAGCCATGGTCACGGATACCCGCCGGCTGTCCTTGGCGGGCCCTGAGGCTACGGAATCAGAGTCTACCGTCTGGTGGACTGTTGGCTGTGGGGAGGCCGGGAGCGCCCGGGTGATTGGTGAGACCTGGGGCTCTACTCGCGCCTTGAGCTCGGCGGCGAGCTTGCGGGTCTCAGCCGACGGCTCGGCCTCACATTCTCGACGCAGATAGTCGGTCAGGTCGTCATAGGCTCGCAGGGCGGCGGCGCGCTGACCTGAAGCGTCGAGAAAACGCATTAGCCGCCTCGCACCGGTTTCATTGGACGGCTCGAGCGCCCACGCCCGTTGCGCCGCCGGCACCAAGCCTGCATCGCCACTCCGCTCCAGTTCATCTACCCGCCGCCAAGCCGCGTCGGTAACCGCCCGTCGCAGGCCGGCCCGTTGGTCGTCTAGCCAGTGCTCGAATTCGGACGCCTCCGATATGTGGAACCCTGGGGCAAGGTCACCGCCCCACAATGCGACTGCGTCTTCCCACCGTTGTTCACCCAGCAATCTCCGGATCTCGAGCGCGTCGCAACGGAGGGCCGAGGGGTCCAGACCCACATACCCCTCGCCTCGAGAGACGATCGCCGCCTCGCCGAGGGTTTGCCGCAGACCATAGAGCGCGTTGCGAAGCGAGTGGCGCGCCGATTCGGCATCGGCGTCCGGCCACAGCAGGGCCATCAGGCTGTCTCGGGACTGGGGTCCGGCAGGTTCGGCGAGTGTGAGGTAGAGCAGCAATGCCATGCGCTTAGGCTGGGTAAGCGCGACGGCCGGAACGTTCCCGTCCGATAGTCGAATCCCAAAAGTGCCAAGCACCCGGATTTCTATCATCGGGCCGGCCGCGAGGACGGTTCAGGGAGATGAAAGGACGACATGAAGACGGGATGAGGACACCCGAAAGCTACCATGACTGCCCGCGCCTCACAGGGGCTGCCCTGGAAGCGCATGCACACTGTCCGAGAGGTCGTTATGCCGGGCACCATCTTACGCCGAAACCTGCTGTTCACTGCCGCGATCGTGGGCGGGCTTGTCGCCTGTTCCGACTCCGGCACGAACCCGAACATTCCGGCCACCGTAACGGTCGCGGCGGTGGCCGCCACCGACAACCAGAGCGGAGTCGCCGGCACGCGGCTGTCGCAGGGGCTGCAAGTCAAGGTGATGTCTGACGGCCATCCCAAGGCCGGCATCGCGGTCGAGTGGGAAACCTCAGATGGCACCGTCATCCCCGCCTTGAGTCGGACCGATTCCAGGGGAATTGCCACCACCATTTGGACCCTCGGTCGTGCGCCAGGTGTGATGACCGTCAGCGCTGTGGTCTCTGGAGCGCAGGGCTCGCCGGTGACCTTCAGCGCGACAGCTCCTGTGACAGTTACGGTCGACCCGCCGACCGATGGACAGATCGGAGTGGTCGGCGCCACGCTGACTCAACCACTCCGCGTCACAGTGCGATCCGATGGCACTCCCAGCGCTGGGGTGGCAGTCACTTGGGTGGTGTCCGGAGGCACCATCACGCCCGCCTCGAGCATCACTGACGACGCGGGAATAGCGACCGCGACTTGGACTCTCGGTCACATCGCAGGAGTGGGCCAGGCCTGGGTGAAAATCCCTGTCAGTTTGGATCCGGTAGGGTTCTTCACGGCGACGGCACTGCCGGGACCGGCGGCCGTGATCGCCAAAGTGGGCGGCGATGCGCAGACGGTGCCGGCGAACCGCGCGACATTCTCCAGTTTGATCGCCTTGGTTACCGACCAGTACGACAACAGGGTCCAGGGAGCGGCGGTGACGTGGAGCGTTGAGAGCGGGCCGGTCACCTTTGTCACGATGGGTAGCGCAACCGATGCAGGAGGACGGAGCGCCGCCATGCTCGCCCCGAATGGAACGGTGGGGGGCGCCGTGGTGCGAGCCGCGCTGCCTGGCGGCACGCCGGCAGTCACCTTCACCTTAACGGTCGGACCACCGGCTCCGTACGTTGTCATTGTCCGCACCAACTATAGCAATTCGACTCCGGACGCCTTCCTCAGCGCGCAAAACGGTACCACGAACCCTGCAGTTGACACCATTCCCGCTGGTGCGACGATGGAATGGAGAGTCATACCGTGGGACTACTTCCTCTACTACGGTAGAGACCTGGTCCCAGTGGGCCAGCCCTCGTTTCCTCTACAGCATTACCCCCCTGACGATCCCTCGACGGTCAGCGTGACGTTCACCGTGCCCGGGACGTACCACTACGCCGATAACTGGTCCCCGGGCGGGGCCGGGATCATCGTGGTCCAGTGAGTGATGTGAAACGAAAAGCTCGATCAACACTTTCAGGAGTCATCTATGAGAACCTCTCTACTGGCCGGCATCGTCGCCGGGCTCACCTTGGCGGCGTGCGACTCTGCCACAAACCCGGCCGCACCACCGCAGCCGCCGCTTTCCTCCGCGGCCACGCCGTCGCTGGAGTTTCGTGATCTGCAGCTTCCAGCCTCGATCACGCAGAACGCGTTTGACGTCTCCGCCTTCTCGATCAGTTCCTCCGGTCTCAGGCTCGCCGGCACAACGGTCAAGTCGGACCCGGACCTGGGCGTGGTCTCCCACTGGTTCACTCTCCGCCTTTCGGGGCAGTTCGGAGATATCATTGCCTCTGCAGAAGGGACGGAGAACCCTACCTCCGGGCGCGCCATCAATGACCGCGGAGATCTTGCGGGGACCCGCCTGAACGAACAGGGCGTTGAACGGCCATACATTCGCCTGGCCGGTCACGGAATGACCACATTGAAACTGCCCGGCTCAGTCCCTAGCGCTCGTGCCGTGGCGTTCGGGATCAACAACACGCCAACCGTCGTGGGATTCTACCTCCCGCTGGTGAAAGATGCGGGATCCTCGTATCTGGCGACCGTAGGTGGCAATGGGCAGTCGGTGACGGCGATTTCGAGCGGATTAAGGAACCCACCCATCGTGGGAAACGTTGGGGTCGTCGGGATCAACGACCGCGGAGACTTTGTGGGTGGGGTGAGGGATGCCGCGGGGGTCGTACACGGGTTCGTCGTTCTGCATTCTCCTCAGGGAGACCGATGGGTCGACATTGGCGCTGCACAGCCCGGGTTCTGGCCGGATCCGAACGGGGTGTTCCTCGCCGGCATCAACAACTCAAGGATGTTCGTCGGCTGGTCAGGTAACTCAGGATTCTTCGGCTGGGTGAACGACGACGGCACAGTCCGCAATCTCACCCGAGTCGACCGGGTGCCCGTCCCAGATGGACAACCGGCGCCACTGGGGACTGGCCTGAGGGGCGTATCGGACGATGGGGTGATGGTGGGGAACTACAATGGGATTGTCTTCCTGGTCCGTGTGCGGTAGGCGTCGAGCAGCAACAACGTGAGAAGTGAGAAGTGAGAAGTAAGAGGGCGTTCCGTGGCACCGAAACCTCCGTCGGCTTTCGTATGCTTCTCGTCCCCCGCCTTCTCACTTCTTACTTTTTACTCCTTACTCCTTACTCCTTACTCCTTACTTCTCACTTCTCACGCTGTGACACTCTGAGACGCCACATGCAGTTCCAGCCCACCCCTTGTTCAAGGGCGTTCTCGCCTGCAGGTTCCCCTTGTCTCACCCAGCTGAATTCCCCTCAGCCAAGTTCCTGCGCCAGGATTCCCTCGTCGTACCTCCACCGCCAGGTGGTCTTGGAAGCTCACGGGCTCTCACGCACGGAGAAGTTTGATGAGCCGTCCAGGGAAGGCGCTCTTGTTGGTCGTCCCGCTCTCGGCCCTCGCTGCCGCCGGACTCGCTGCCCAGGGGGTCACGACTGCGTCGATCTTCGGCGTTGTGGCCAGCGATTCGGCCGGCATCTCCGAGGCGATCGTTACCGTGACGAACACGACCAACGGTGCACGGTGGCAAACCGTGAGCCGGGGACACGGACGCTATTCCTTCGAGTATCTCTCCGTCGGCGGCCCATATACGGTCCAGGTCAAGGCGATCGGATTCGAGCCGGCGAGCAGGACGGACATCAACCTTTCACTGGGTGATCGGAGGCAGGTCGATTTCTCCCTCGTGGCGGCAGCAGTGGAGCTGCCTGAGTTGGTCGTAACCGCCCCCCTCAATCCAAGGCTCAACGCCGGCAGGACCGGACCCGACGAGACCATCAGCGCCGCTGTGGCCTCCAATATTCCAGTCATGCGGCGTGACTTCGGCTCGCTGACGCTGCTGTCCCCCCAAGGGGTCGTCACTCGTGATTCCGGGGTTTCGTTCGCCGGACAGTCCGACCGGCTCAACAGCTATCAGATCGACGGAACCAACAACTCGGACATGGGAGGTATCCATGGGCCGCAGGGGTTCGGCGCGCCAGGCTCGACCAACCGGGTCCGGACCCTTTCGGTCGAGGCGATCAAGGAGCTGCAGATCCTGATCGCCCCATATGACGTCCGTTACGGCAATTTCGCCGGTGGACTGGTGAACGCGCTGACCCGCTCGGGTTCGAACAAGTGGGAAGGCTCCATCTCCGGTTATTTCCAGGATCAAAGCCTGACCGGGAAGGATCAACTCGACAATCGAGCCCAGGAGTTCTCGACCGGGGAAGCCACCCTGACATTGGGTGGTCCCGTCGTGCGGAACCGCGCCGCGTTCTTTCTCGATGCCGGCCTCCAGCGATATAGCGGAGCGCGCAGCATCTCGATCGGTACCGATACGACCAATGGCAAAGACTCGCTGGGGATCGGCGTCAGACGAGAGACCATGGAGCGGTTCCAGGACATTCTCAGGAACACCTATCATGTCGATCCCGGCGTGATCGGGTCGGAGCCGTATCGCAATCCGGGCGGAAATGTCTTCGCCAAGGTTACCCTGTGGCCCGCCCTGAACCAGGTGGTTGAGATCTCCCACAACTACGCGCAGGGCACGTCGCAAGGTTCGCCGGGAGACCCCTATACCTTATCCTCGGCCGGGCGTGAGGAGCCGTCTACCGTCAACAACACCCGACTCAGCTGGATCGCCGTGGGTGGGCGGGGATTTTCCAACGAGCTTACGGTGGGACGGCAGGCAGTTCGGGAAAGCTGTATCCCTGCCGCCCGATTTCCGATGGTGAGAATCACCATGGAGGTTGATTCCAATTACTTCCAGGACCTCGTAGCCGGGGCGACCAATGGCTGCCCCGATCGGTTCGCCGACCAGACCGTGTGGGAGCTGACCGACAACGCTTCGTGGTCTTCCGGCTTTCATCATTTCACCATCGGCACCCACGACGAATTCCTCCATCTCAATGGTTCCCGCAGGCTGCGGATTCCCGCCGGCCAGTGGATTGTCGACAGTCTCGACGACCTCGAGGCTGGCCTTGCAAGCGGATACAGCCGTGAATTTGCCAACCCCAATCAGCCGGCCGGCCCGGTGAGTGAGTACCAGGTGCAGCAGTTCGGCCTCTATGCGCAGGATCGGTGGACGCCGGTTCCTCGGCTTACGCTTACCGCCGGCCTGAGATTCGACGTCGCGTTTCTGCCCAGGACGCCCAACTTCAATCCCGCGCTTTTTACCGATCTTGGTGCCAACACCGCGGTGACGCCAAGCGGGAATGTGCTGTGGTCACCAAGACTCGGCTTCAATTACGACATCGGCGGCCACGGAAGTGCCTTCCTGCGAGGCGGCGCCGGCATTTTCTCCGGTCGGCCGATCTATCTGTATTTCAGTAACATCTTCGAGACCACCGGGCTCAATTGGCTCAGGATTGATTGCCGAGGCACAGCCACTCCGGCTATCACGCTGGATCCGGATCATCAGCCGACCAGCTGTGTCGGCCAAGGCGCGGACCCTGTGGTTACCGAGGTGAACTACTTCAGCCCGTCGTTCCGCTACCCACGGAACCTCCGGCTGGCACTGGGCACCGACGTGGCACTGCCATGGAACATGGTTGGTACAGTTGATCTGCTCTACATCAAGGGGATCGACCAGTTTGATATCACCGACATCAACCTCGCGCCACCGACCACCACCTCAGCAGGCGAAGGCGGGCGGCTGCTCTATGGCACTATCGATGACTCCACAGGCGACGCTACCGCGAACCGGCTGAACTCCAAGTACGGAATAGTGGCTGAGATCCGCAACTCGAGCGGTGACCGGGCCTACAGTGCCACCGCGCAGTTGCACAAGCAATTCCGGGGGACCGAACTGAGCGTGGCGTATACCTACACCGATGCGAAAGACCGGATGTCGGCCAGTTGCTTCAACGTGACCTTCAACCTGCACTGCACTCCGCTGGACGGCACCCTTAACGACCGGAATCTCAGCCGGTCTCGCTTCGAGGCCAGGCACAAGGTCACGATCGGGGGGACCATGAATCTTCCCTTAGGCTTTCGCGGCGGCCTGTTCTACAATGGATACTCCGGACAGCCCTACACCTACATCGTTCTGGGCGACGCGAACGCCGATGGGCTATTTAATCCTTTCCCTGGCAACGACCCGGTCTACGTCCCGAAGGACAGGGCGGACATCACGCTCACTGACAACCGCGGTTGGGTCATCCTCGACCGGATGATCCGCGCCGATCCCTGTCTCAAGGCGCAGCGCGGCAAGATCATGCGGCGCAACAGCTGTCAGAACTACTGGACCACCATTGTGAATGCCCGGCTGTCCCGGCCAGTCGCACTGGGGCATGGCCAGGCTCTCGAAATGATGCTCGACATTTTCAACCTGCCGAACATGCTATTCAACGGCTGGGGTGTGCAGCGGGTCGGAACCATTAATGGGGACTTCCCTCTGTTGAACCTGGAGGGCTATGATCAGGCCCACCAGCGGGGGAGGTACAGCGTGATTTCCACGGTCCGCACGGATCGAGATGACGAAGCCACCCGCTGGCGTATGCAGCTCGGGGCGCGGTACACGTTCTAAACAGCGTGAGAAGTAAGAAGTGAGAAGTAAGGAGTAAGGAGTAAGGAGTAAGGAGTAAGGAGTAAGGAGTGAGAAGCAACAGCGCGTTTTGTGGCACCGAAGCCTCCGTCCGCTTTCGGAGGCTTCCCGTCTGCCGCCTTCTCACTTCTTACTTCTTACTTCTCACGTTGTCCCCGCTGTTCCTGCAGTTCTTTCGCCCTGCCGGGGAGGAGCTTCTTTCCCCGTTCCCCCGTCCCCTCAGGACGCCTCCGGGCTTCCCGTGTCGGCCGTCCCGCGGCGCAGATCTTCCCGGGCAGT
>DATIOP010000354.1:0-21216 GCA_035472975.1 Gemmatimonadales bacterium | reverse complement strand
TGGGAGATGGTGATGACCATGTCCTCTTCGGCGATCAGATCCTCGACCGAGAAGTCGTTCTGATCCGCGAGGATCTCGGTACGGCGGTCGTCTCCGAAGGTCTTGGCGATCTCCTGCATCTCCTCCTTCAGGATGCTCATGCGGCGTGGCTTGGAGGCCAGGATTCCCTTCAGGTCCTTGATGGTGGCCTGCACCTCCTTGAGCTCGGCCTCCAGCTTCTCGATCTCGAGCCCGGTGAGCTTGGCCAGCCGCATGTTGAGGATGGCCTCGGTCTGCTTCTCCGTCAGCTTGAACCGCTTGCGGAGCCGGGCGTCGGCATCGGGCACGTCCTTCGACTTCTTGATGATCTCGACGACTTCGTCGATGTTGTCCACCGCGATCTTCAAGCCGTGGAGGATGTGCTCCCGGGCCTCGGCCGCGTCGAGATCGAACTTGGTACGCCGAACGATCACCTCGTGACGATGGGCGATGAATCGCTCGAGCAGGTCCTTCAGCGGCAGGACCTTCGGGGCCCCACCGACCAGGGCAAGCATGATCACCCCGAAGGTGGACTGCATGGCGGTGTGCTTGTAGAGCTGGTTCAGGACCACGTTGGGAATGCAGTCCCGCTTCAGCTCGATCACGACTCGCATGCCTTCCCGCTGCGATGATTCATCGCGTACGGCCGTGATCCCCTCGATCTTCTTTTCCATGGCCAGCTCGGCGATCGCCTTCACCAGATTTTCCTTGTTCACCTGGTAGGGGATCTCCGTGACCACGATCTGCGACTTGCCGCTGGACTCCCGCTCCTCGATCTGGGCACGGGCCCGCATGATGATTCTGCCCCGTCCAGTTTCGTAGGCCTCCTTGATCCCCTCGCGGCCATAGATGTAGCCAGCGGTGGGAAAATCAGGACCCTTGATATGCTTGCGCAGCTCGCTGACGGTCGCTTCGGGATCGTCGATCAGGACCTCGACGGCCTTGGCTACTTCCCGCAGGTTGTGCGGCGGGATATTGGTGGCCATGCCGACCGCGATACCGCTCGACCCGTTCACCAGCAGGTTGGGGATCTTGGCCGGAAGGACAGTGGGCTCGCGAAGGCGATCGTCGAAATTGGGCTGGAAATCGGCGGTGTTCTTGTCGATATCCTCCAGCATCGCAACTGCGGCATGAGTCAGCCTGGCCTCGGTGTACCGATAGGCCGCCGCGGGATCCCCATCCACCGTCCCGAAGTTGCCCTGACCATCAATCAGCGGGTAACGGAGCGAGAAGTCCTGAACCATGCGGACCAGCGCGTCGTAGACCGAGGTATCGCCGTGCGGGTGATACTTGCCCAGGACATCGCCAACTACGGTTGCCGATTTCTTGTATGGGCGGCCGGGCACCAGGCCCAATTCGTTCATCGCGTAGAGGATCCGGCGGTGCACCGGCTTGAGACCATCGCGCACGTCGGGCAGAGCGCGCGACACGATGACACTCATCGAGTAGTTGATGAACGACTGCTGCATCTCTTCTTCGATGAGACGCGGCAGAATCCGTTCGCGCGAATTCGGGGCGGTCATGAGTATCCGTACTGAGGGTAAGGCGGGGCCGAGGCACAGCCGGGGACCAGCAAATATACTCGGAATGAAGACCCGAAGGCAACCCGGAGGAGGCTGCCTAACAGCCGAAATGCCAACTAGTTACGGAAGGCCAACGGTAGGAGCTCGGCTGGCCTGCGCTGGGGCCGAGCCGAGCATGAAAAACGGGTTAGTGAGAGCCCCGGACAAGAAGGACCGTGCCCAGGGTCCGGCCGATTACCCGGGGGTCCAGCGGCATGACGACCCGCCCGATCGGTTCACCCTGAGCGTCGTAGAGCTCGTACACTTCCGGCTGTCCGTTTGTTGTCCGCATAACCATTGTTGCACCCTCCAAGCTGAACTGCCTGCAGCGGCCAAGCCGCGATCACAGCGAGTAAGACGCTCGAGCCCCGCAAAGGGTTGCCTGCCTGGCCGCGCAACCCTTCCGGGGGGCGCATTGTCTAGGGACCAGCGACCGATGACCGATACTCCGGAGCCCGGTGGACGACCGTGAACTGATCGCCCGAGTCCTGGCCGGAGAGGCCACGGCGGAGCGGGCACTCTATGACCGGCATGTGGACCGAGTGTACCGCCTGGCCTATCGCCTGGCGGGGGATCCTGATCTGGCCATGGACTTCACCCAGGACACGTTCATTCGGGCCTTCGACCGGTTGGCCTCGTACCGGGGGGATGCAGCGTTTTCGACCTGGCTTACGGCAGTGGCGACCTCGGTCGCGCTTAACGGGCTGCGGAAGCTCAAGCGATTCCGGGAGCGGGAAACGGATCTCGAGCATGGCGACAATGTTGTGGCCTCAAAGCGGGCCTCTGAACCTGATCTCAAGGAACGGTTGTCCCGGGAAATTGACCGGCTCCCCCTGGGCTACAGGACGGTGTTCGTGATGCATGATGTCGAGGGTTACACCCATGAGGAGATCGGCACGGCCCTCGGAGTAGAGAGCGGGACCTCGAAAGCACAGCTGTCCCGGGCCCGGGCAAAGCTGAGAGAAGCGCTGGCCGATTTTGCGGGGGAATGGAAACCATGACCGACGACGAGTGGGACGAGAGGCTGTCAAAGGCGGCTCGAGCCTATCACCAGCCGCCTGAGACTCCGAAAGAAGAGATCTGGGCGGGGATTCGGGCGCGGCGGAAGCGGCGTTCGATCCTTCGGCCGCCCCAGGTGATCTGGTGGAGCGTCGGAGTGGCCGCGCTTCTGATCATCGGCATCGGCATCGGGCGACTCACCGTGAAGCCCCAGCCGGTGAACCCCGCGCCGGAGCTGGCCGGCCGTGCGCCAAGCCGTCAGACGGCGGCCATGGCGGTCGCTGCTATCCAACACTTGAGCCGGGCTGAAGCGCTGCTCACCGGCTTCCGCGCCGAGGGCAAGACTGCGGGCGCCGACGCGAACTTCTCGGCTTCAGCGCGAGACCTGCTTTCAACTACTCGGCTGTTGCTCGACTCGCCTGAGCTCACCGATCCGCAGATGCGCGGTCTCTTGGAGGACCTCGAGCTGGTGCTGGTCCAGATCACCCAGTTGAGCGCGGAGCACGGGCATGAGGAAGTGGACTTGATCACCGAAGGTTTGAAACAGCGCGGGTTGATGCCGCGGCTTCGGTCGGCGATTCCCGCCGGCTCCGCGGCTACCAGCGCACAAGGAGAAATCTGATGCGGAATGCGTATCTGTCGGCGGCGTTGCTGTTGTTTCTTGGCGGGGCAGTTGGGGGACCGAGTTCCTCCGCCGAGGTTTCGCAGGGTCAGGCCTCCGTGGTGCCTGCTCCCTGGGCCGTGGAGGACCCCGCGGACAGCCTCTATCGCGCGGCTCGCGATGCGCTGAACCGCAACGATTACACCCGGGCAGCGGACCTGTTCCGCAAGATCCGGGACACCTATCCCAAGTCGCAGTACACCCCCGATGCCTACTACTGGGAAGCATTCGCGCTTTATCGCCGCGGCGCGACCAGCGATCTCAACTCCGCGCTAGCCTCGCTGGAGCAGCAGGAAAAGAAATATCCCAAGGCCGCCACCAGGGGAGACGCGCGTTCGCTGACGACGCGTATTCGCAGTGAGCTCGCGAAGCGGGGAGATCCCGACCAGCGATTCCGAGTGGATAGCGAGGCCAAGGCTGCCGCACAGGGTTGCCCGGACGACGAAGACGATGTCCGCATCGAGGCACTCAACGGCCTGCTGCAGATGGACGCGGACCGGGCGCTTCCGATCTTGAAGAAAGTCCTGGCCCGTCGTGACAAGTGCTCGGAGGTCTTGCGTCGCAAGGCGGTGTTCCTGGTCTCCCAGAAGCGCAGCGCCGAGACGGAATCCATTCTGCTCGACGCGGCGCGGACCGATCCGGATGATGAGGTACGCCAGCAGGCGGTGTTCTGGCTGTCCCAGGTGGGAAGCGAGGCGGCGGTGAGCGCCCTCGATTCGATCCTGCGGACCTCACGAGACGAGGAGCTGCAGAAGAAGGCAATTTTCGCCCTGTCCCAGATGGACAGTCCCCGGGCCAGCTCGATCATCCGCTCCTATGCCGAGCGGCCCGACGCTTCGAGCGAAGTGCGGGAGCAGGCCATCTTCTGGCTGGGCCAGCATGACTCGCCCGAGAACGCGGCGTACCTCAAGTCGCTGTACAAGCGCCTCAACAGCGAGGAATTGAAGGAGAAGGTGATTTTCTCGCTCTCCCAAATGGAGGGACAGAGCAGCGGGAAGTGGTTGATGGACCTGGCCACCGACGAGACCGAGCCGATCGAGATGCGGAAAAAGGCCCTGTTCTGGGCAGGTCAGACCGGGACCGCGACTACCGACCTGGTCAATCTCTATGGCAGGATGCGCAACACGGAGATCAAGGAGCAGCTGATCTTTGTCTACTCCCAAAAGGGGGACAAGGCCTCGGTGGACAAGCTTCTCGATATCGCGAAGAACGAGCCGGACAAAGAGTTGAAGAAGAAGGCCATCTTCTGGCTCTCCCAATCGGAGGACCCGCGCGCGGCTGATTATCTCCAGTCCATCATCGATCAATGAGAGGAGCGTGGCGTATGGCCTTAGACATCCGCGCGATCTGCCTCCTGGCGCTCGCCCCGTTGGAGCCAGTGATGGCGCAGAGCCTGGCCCAGCGAGTCGCCGCAGCGCCTGATGGGAAAGTGGAGTTCAGCTTCGCTTCGCGGCCCGGCGTTTGTGGCGACGGCAAAGGCGTCATCGGAGACGGGCGACACTTCATCATGATGCATGGAAACGGCTTCTCGATGTCGGACGCCGATGATGAAGATGACGACTACATCCGTGGCTGCCCCTGCGAACCGGGCCCGGTCCGAGTCTCCCTCCGGGTGCGAAGCCATGAGGTCGATGATGTGAGCACCTACGTCGGACCGCTCCCCTCGACCGCACGGACCGGAGTCACCAACCTGGGCACGGTCGACGTGAAGTCGGCGACGAATTACCTGCTTGGCGTCGCCAGACAGGGTGACAGCGATCTCGGCCACGACGCCATCTTCCCCGCGACCCTGGCAGACAGCGTCGTCGTCTGGCCGGAGCTACTCAAGATCGCCCGGGATGAGTCAGTGGCGAGAGACACGAGACAGAGTGCGGTATTCTGGGTCAGCCAGGCCGCGGGCGATGCGGCGACGCGGGGATTGGACTCGCTGGTCTCCGATGAGAAAGGAGACCGCGATATCCGGGAACATGCGGTGTTCGCTCTCTCGCAACGGCCGAAGGACGAGGGCGTGCCGATCCTGATTCGCGTTGCCAAGACCAACAAGGACCCGGAGATCAGGCGCAGGGCGTTGTTCTGGCTGGGCCAATCGGAGGATCCGCGGGCGCTGGCCTTGTTTGAGGAGATCCTGACCAAGCGCTGAGGCGAGTAGTAACCAACAGCTTAACGCGGAACCGCGGAAACACGCCGGGCACGCGGAAATGTTTCATGATTTCCTCTCCGCGCCATCCGCGTGGTCGGCGTGCTCCGCGTTAAGCTGTTTTCAGCTGGAAGCCACAAAAGATTACCGCAGACGACGCGGAAGCACGCTGAAGCACGCTGAAATGTTTCATGATTCTCAATTCCGCGGCCATTCGCGTGGCCTGCGCGCTCCGCGTCAAGCTGTTTTCACCCCGGCGCGACCAAAAGCCTACCACGGAAGACGCGGAAACGCGCTGAAGCACGCGGAAACGTTTCATGATTCTCAATTCCGCGGCCATCCGCGTGGTCGGCGTGCTCCGCGTTAGGCTGTTTTCAGGTGGGAGTGTGTTCCATGATTTCCATCTCCGCGGCCATCCGCGTGGTCTGCGCGCTCCGCGTTAAGCAGTTGTCAGCTGGCAGCGACAAAAAGCTTACCACGGAACACGCGGAAACACGCTGAGTACGCGGAAACGTTTCATGATTTTCGTTCGGCGACCACCCGCGTATCCACGTGCTCCGCGGTAAGCAGTTTTCAGCTGAAAACGAGCAAAAGATCAACGCGGAAGACGCCGAACACGCTGAGTACGCGGAATCGTTTCATGATTGCCCTTTCCGCGGCCATCCGTGTATTCCGCGTGTTCCGCGGTAAGCAGTTTTTCGGCCGGGCCAACCATGTATGAGGTAGCTTCCGGGGCGCCCGGTTACATTTCCGCCCCATGTTTTCGCCGTCACGCCTCCTCGCCATAGCGCTGATAGCCACCGGGTGCGGCCCATCCAAGGCCAAGACGCCGATCGAGGTCTTGCCCCCAGGCACTGACCCAATCGTCTCTCCCGTCGGAGAGGCGACCGATGCAGTCTGGCTCGGCGGCGAGCGCTGGGCCATCATCGCGCCGCAGGACAAGGCCGTGAGCCTGGTGGATTTCGCCACCCGCACGATCGGCCCGTTCGGCGGCGCGCGGGGAACGAAGCAATACCAACAGCCCTTTGACATCTTCCGCACCGGCGATTCAGTAGCGATCGGCGACTGGCAGATGCGCCGTACTACGATCTGGTCGCTCGACGGCAAGATGATCGGCATCATTCCGGCAGTGAACAGTCTCCGCGGGGCACTCCCGCGGGCGCGGGACGGCGCCGGACGCTGGTACTTCGAGCTGCGGCCTCTGCCCGGCCTCGATGGAGCAGGCAATCGTGATTCAGCTTTCGTGGTGCGCACCGCGTCCGATTTCTCCCAGGCCGATACCGTAATCCGTCTCGCGCCGCTGGACGTAGCAGAGGTGATCTCGGAGGGTCGCCGCCGTTTCGAACGACGACTACTCAGTGGACAGGACCGGTGGGGAGTCTTGCCCGACGGATCGCTATGGGTCGCTCGGGTGCAACAAAACCGGGTGGACTGGGTAGGAAATGACCAGGCGGTTCACCGGGGTCCGGAATTGCCGGATCAGGTATTTCCGGTGCGCGAGCCCGATCGTGAGCTCTTTCTGCGCCGCTTTCCCCAGGAGCTTCGCGCCACTGCGGAGCAGATTCCCTTCGCCGCTATCAAGCCACCCTTCGAAGCTGCTTGTACCACGCCGGCCGGGCAGGTTTGGCTGGTCAAGAGCCGGGCAGTCGGCGACTCGCTGCGCAGCAACCAGGTGGTCGGACGAGATGGCCATCTGATCAGCGAGGTCCGACATCATGGCCACGGCCGCGTCCTCGCCGTAAGTCAGAGCGCGGTGCTCTTGACCGAGCCGTTCGAAGGCGGGATTCGACTTTACCAAATCGCATTGCCTCAGGCGACTCCGGGCCAATGAGTCACCTCATGTTCAACCGTTCCTTGTGGAGCCACCTCATGACCCGCTGGAGTCCGATTGCCGTCGTTCTGGGAGTGTTCCTGGTCGCCTCGTGCGGCCGGAAACCAACCAGCACCATCGTGCTGGACAAGCCCGAGACGACGCTGTCTCACACTTTCCAGCAGGTGAGCAACGTGGTCGAGCTTCCCGACGGACGGCTCGCCATGGCCGACGTCAAGGCGCGGAGCTTTGTGTTCCTGAATCCCTCGAATGGAGAGGTAGAGGAGCTTGGAGAACACGCCGACACGATCTGGCCGCCGGATTCCTTCCCCAGCCGGCACAAGATTCCAGGGTTCGTGCTGCGGATTTCCGCCGACACCCTCGGCCTGGTGGATTTCGGCGCGGAGCGGACCACGCTGTGGACCGCCCAGGGTCAACCGCTTGGCGTGATCAACCGGGTCCAGGTCGGTGGCCATAACCAGCCGCTCAACTACGATGCCGCGCTGAACGGATACAAAGAGGACGTGCGCTCGGTGCTGGGAGGGCTGGAGCCGGGAGACGAAGTGAAGTACGACAGCCTTAATGTGCTCCGGATCCCGCGGGGAGACACCATCGCGGACACGGTAGCCCGGCTCAAGCTGCCGCCCTGGGGTGACGGCCAGTTCGGAGAACAGAAGAAGATCGTCTCCACCATCTTCGGGGGGAGAGATCTCTTCGGCGTACTCCCCGACGGCTCGATATGGATTGCCCGCGCATCAAACAACGCCGTGGACTGGCGGGACGCTTCGGGGAAATGGAAGAAAGGGCCCTCCCGATCCTACACCCGGATCTCCGTCACCGAGGACGACAAGAAGAGTTTTCTGGAGAAAGTCCGCTCCCAGATGAGCCAGGTCGGGGCACCGGCCGGAGTAGAACTCTCCTACCCCTTCGCCGACTATAAGCCGCCCTTCAGCGCTGGCACCACTGGCGCAGACGGCTCTGTATGGTTGCAGCGTTCCCGCGCCCTCGGCGATTCGACTTCGGTGTGGGACGTGGTGGGGCGGGACGGAAATCAGCTGAAGACTGTGCAGTTACCGCTGGGAACCGCGCTCGCCGGCTTTGGAGCTGACGGGACGGTATATCTCGTTCGCCGACTGGATGGGGGTGTGGGACAGGTGGTGGAGAAGTACAGGGTGCAGCCGTAAAGCCGTCAGCCATGAAGCTCAGACCTTGGACCTTGGACCTTAGACCTATCGCTTAAGGCCTAAGGCAGCAGGGACTCCCAGCTAATCTGTAGGAATCCCCTCCGGTGGATCGGTCTTTCGCCGATTGCGCCGCACACCTGCCTCATACCACTTCCGCGTGATCTCCCCGGCGAGGTCGCGGTTGCCCAGGCCAAACGCGAGTCCAGCCGCCAGCGCGACTGAGCCCAGAATGAGCGTGAACGCCGAGGTGACGATCTCCTCGGCCACACCGACTTGCTGCAGCGCCATAAACAGGGCGATCAGGACCATGATCCCCTTGGTCAGCTTGGCCAGCGTGGGAACTCCCGAAACACCGCCCGCCGAAGCCAGAATGACGCCCTGCACAAACTCCCCGATGATGATGCCGAGGATGATGATGATGATTCCTGATATCAGGGTGGGGATGAAGGCGATCATCCGGCCGAACATGTCGCGGATGTTCTCAAGACCCAGGGCGGAGCTGGCGAACAGAATCACCACGAGCATCATCAGCCAGAACACCAGCCGGCCCACGGCGTTGACCGGATCCACCCGGCCCCGATTGACCGCCTCCGCGAAACCGCCGGCCGCGACCATGCGCTTGAACTCGAGCCGCTGCAGGGTCTTGTCGGTCCAGCGCTCGAGCTGCTTGGCAACCAGGTAACCAGTCAGGAGGATGACCAGGGCCCCGATCAGACCCGGAAGAACATCCGCCAATTCACCTGCGCCCAGCAGTAGCCGATCCCAGAGTTCGCTCATCCCGTCACCTCGATGACGATTTTGCCCAGTTGTTCGGCGCGCTCCAGCCGGTCGAAGGCGCGCCGGGCTTCCGCCAGGGGAACCACGGTATCCACCTCAGGCCAGAGGCGTCCCCGCGCCGCCTCTTCGGTTACGGTGCGGTATTCCTCGTGGCTACCCATCGTCGAACCCAGAATGCTCCACTGATACCAGAACAGCTTCCGCACGTCGGTCACGCACATCGGACCGGTAGTGGCGCCACAGGTGACGAGGCGTCCCTTCCGGGCCAGGCAGCGAAGCGACATCTCCCACGTCTGTTCCCCGACATTGTCCACCACGACCTCGACACCCCGCTTCGAGGTCAGGGACCTGATCTCTTTCGGCACGTCGGTCTTTGCGTGGTTCAGGACGACGTCCGCACCGAGCTGCCGGGCGCGTTCGAGCTTTGCGTCCGAAGAGCTGGTGACCACGACCGACGCGCCGAGGAGTTTGGCGATCTTGAGCGCGGCGACCGCGACGCCTCCGCCGATTCCCCAGATCAACACTGTCTCCCCGGGCTGGAGTGCCGCCCGGTTGACGAGCATGCGCCAAGCCGTGAGCGTCGCCAGTGAGAAAGCGGCAGCATGGGTTATCGGCATCTCGGCAGGAACCGGCGCCAGGTTACGCTCCGGCACCACCACGAACTCAGCTAACGTGCCGTGGCGGTGTTCTCCCAGCACGCTGTAGGTCAGGCAGAGCGGCTGTTCCCCCGCTTCACACCACTCACAGTGGCCGCAGGAGATACCCGAATTGATCATGACCCGGTCTCCCTGACGGAACCGGGTCGCTGCGGGCCCGGTGGCTGCTACAGTGCCTGCTCCATCGGTTCCCATGATGTGCGGGAAGCTGTATTTGACGCCCGGTAAACCAGCGACGACCAAGAGATCCAGACGATTGAGCGCGGCCGCCTGAATTCGCACTCGCACGTCGTCCGGGGCGATCAAGTCAGGATCGGGGACGTTCTGCAGGAGGAGATTGTCGAGACCGCCGGTCGCGGTCAGGGTCAGCGCTTTCAAAAGGACGGGCTCGCCACTCTCTCCCCGGGGAGAAGCTGGACCGGCGTATCGGGCCCAGTGGGCAGCGTACGCCAGAGCAGGGCCGTCTCGGTTCGATTCTTGTCCAGGGTGCGGCTGGTGGCCCACGCAATCCGGGAACCATCGGGCGCAATGGCAATGGCGATGATCGGGGCGTCGCTGGAGACGAGCGGCGCGGGAGACGAGCGCCGGAGCACCACGTTCATCTCCTTCTTGTCCTTCCGGTCCACCACGTAGACCAGTTCACCCGTGGGCAGATAAGCCGGATTGTGCTCCTGCCGATCCTTGGCGCCCATGGCCACAACCGGTGAGGCGGCGCCCGCCAGGGAAAGCGTGTAGATGTCGCTTTGAGAATTCTTGGCGACGGGGAAGCCGGTGAATGCCAGCGTGTTCCCGTTGGGAGAAATGACCGGATCCTGCGCGCCGCCCGGAAGGCCGGCCAGCTCACGCAGCCCGGTACCGTTCACCTGCATCATCATGATCCGCTTGACACCACCGCGAGTTCCGGTGAACACGATGGCCTGGCCGTCCGGACTCCAGACCGGCTGGAGGTCGGGACCGGGATCGTTGGTCAGCCGTGTCGCGTTCTGACCGTCGGCATCCGCCACGTAGATATCGTAGTTGCCGCCGGACCTGTCGGAGCTGAAAGCGAGCCTCGTGCGATCGGGCGAATAGGCCGGGTCGATGTTGTTGGAAGAGCTATCGGCGACAATCGGGATGAAGACCCGTTCGGGCGTGTTGGCCAGCGAGAAAACTCCCAGTTTGCCAAACCGGCTGGAGACAAGCAGCATGTCGCCTGACACCATGACGATAGCGGTGACCGGGTCTCCCGGGCCGGCGACCGCGGAGATCATGGCACGGCCAGGGGCTATGGCCTGCACCGTTCCGTCGGCGCCGACCCTGGCGACGCCAGGATTGTTGGAGCTCCAGGTAACCCCGGCGGCAGCGGCGCCCGGTTTTTTCTGCTCGTTGAGATACGACACTGTGAGCCTGGTCTTCTGGCCGGGGGATAGCGCGACACGCGAGCGATCCAGGCCGAGCGTCGCCGCGACCACCTGTACGGTCCAGGTAAGACGGGCAAATCCCCGGGCCGCGAACGACAGCGTCGTGGTGCCGAGCTGCTTGGAGGTCAGCAGGCCACTCGCCCGGCTGAACGTCGCAATCGACGTGTCGCCGAGCACCCAGTCGATCGGAACGTCGGGGATGGTGGTGGAATCTGCCGCTTCCGCCCGGACCTTGAACTCGCGGCTCGCGAGGAGGGGGACTCGCACGGTGTCCGACAGTTTCGGACTGGTGAGGAATCGAGCAATCGGGGGATAGATATTGACCGGGAGCCTGCGCTCCTGACCATATCCTTTCACGACGATCTCGGCCTGTCCGTGCGCCACACCCTTCACCACACCCTCGGTTGAAACCTGGGCTATGGCGAGATTGGTGGACGCCCATTGCAGGTCGCTGTTCACCAAGTGACGGCCCCGCTGCTTGGGTACGACCGTGCTCAGGGTGAACGAGTCATTGACCTGCAACACCAGCGCATTGAGCTGCACGAAGAATTCGTCGGCAGAGACGAAGACCGGCACCATCGCGGCGAGTCCATTGGGCATCATGGCCTGCACCGATCCCTCTCCCGGCACGAGCGCAGTCACGATGCCGGAAGTGTCACCCACCGCGGCGATGTCCGGACGAATCGACTTCCAGACCGCCTTGAGCCGGCCCACCATGCTGCCATCGGCCCTGACGCCGAAGGCGACCGCGCGAGCTTTTTCCCCGGGGAGAGCGTAGATCGCGGCAGGCTGAACGACTACCGAGGCAAACTCAGGCAGGGGCGCCGGGACCTTGATCGTGGCAGCCGTCGAGGACGTGCTGGGCTCGCCGCCGACTTGAACGAAGACCGCCTTGGACTTCCGGCCCGCGCTCACTATCACCTGGGCCGTTCCGGGGCCTACTGCGGTGACAGTGCCGGTTCCTTCCACGACCACGACCGCATCGTCGGTGGTATGGAAGGTCATCCGGACGACTGCGTTGCCGTTGCTATCGAACGCCTGAACCGCGAGCCCCTGCTTCTGCCCGACCGTGAGCGACAGCGTATCCGGGCTGACATAGAGCTCGGTGACACTCTGCGCCCACCCCCGTTGGGGGCCGGCGAGGAGAATCAGAGCTGGAATCAGGAGATGTCGAAGTGCTTTCATTGAGTCGAGTTTGTCGCGCCCGGGATGACAGAACCGCAAAGCCCAGACCATGGGTAGCGAGGGCGTAAGTGATTGCCCTCGTTGGGGATCAATCCTAATCGGATGGTCGCTGGTCTGGCAGGGAGCCGAAAACCGACACGGAAGGCGGGACCTCCGCCGGCGGGCTAGTGGAACTCTCGGCGGATGCTCTCCTTAAACTCCTTCTGCCGGACCAGCTTCCCCTTTTCGGAGATCCGCCGGAGGACCCTGACCTGGAAGGCCGTCGAGTCCGACCGGATGTCGATGGTGGTTTCGAGGCGGAGGTCGCGCCCCGTCCGCCGGATTCGGTGGACTTCCACACCCAGGAAGCGGGATGCTGCTGGATCGGATTCGTTGGTCTCGTAGTACTCCTGCTCGGTATTGTCGTACCGGGTGGAGCCGATGGTCCAAGCGTAGCCGAACTTCCACTGAACCGAGTTTGTCCCTCGCAGCGGATCGTAGGTCACCACCTGGGACGGAACTCCGGGCACCTCGATGTCCTTCACGTCGGGACGCTCTTGCCGCGGCTCCGGAGCGGGGAGACTGACCTCCCGAGTCGTTGCCGGTGGAATGACCGGCACTTCGATGACCGATTTCGCCGTTGCCAGGTGAACCACCGACGTCATTGGGTACGGCGTCGGCCAGATCATCGGGAACTGCGCGTTGGAAACGGAGACACGCATCCGATGACCCGGCCGGTAGGTCCACGTAGTGAAATGCAGCGGGATCGTCAGGTCGTAGGCCTCGCCGGGACGCATTCGCTCAGGGTTCTCGCTCCTGACCTGAGCTCCGTTTAGCAGGCCTCCCGCCACCAGAGCTACTGAGCCATCGGGGAAGATGTCTTCCAGGCGGACGGTCCAGGTGGCCAGCGGCGCCCCGGCGGTGACTCGAAGACGGACGTTCGGCAGGCCGATGACTTCCAGCGATTCGTTCAGCACCGGGCCGTCCCAGACCAGGCTTCCGGCGTCGTCACGCCGCATGTCGCCGGTCGGCTCTCCCCACCAGTCTCCCGCGGTTACACCGAAGCCGGCCAGGTAGCGCAGCGATATCGTCGCCGAGTCTCCGGAGGCACTCGCGCGATCAAGCGCGCCGAGCCGGTTGTCGGGGAGTAGTGCCATCGTGTCCCAACGGGTACGCGCAATAGGCCAATCCTCCAGGCGCCATGCCCCCGTTGTCATTGCCAGCTGGGGATCCGGTCGCACGCTATCCCGGACATACACCAGCAGCCGCGGCTCATCGAGCAGCGACGTCGGCTTCCCACGAAGCCAATGATTCCACCACTCGACGACACGGGCTCGCCACTCATAGTTGGGACCGGGGTCACCATCGTCGGGCCAGGCGTGGTTCCACGGGCCGATCTCGACCTTGATCGGCGCCTTGAGCTGGTCGAGAGCGCGGATCGGCGTATCGCGATAGCCGTCGAGCAGACCGCCGATGAAGTAGGTCGGGATCTGAATTGCCGAGTAGTTCCAGCGGAGGGCATGCTTTCGCCACCAGGGCCCGTCCACCGAGTGCCTCAGGTAGGTGAAGATCCAGGGCTCGGCCTCGAACCGGTCGCGAAAGTAGGCGGAATCGAGCTGGTAGTCCGGAGTCCGGGGTAGCGCGTTCTCGTGATCGATCTGCAGCGCGTACCAGTCCACGTGGAGTGCGCCATCGATGTAGTGGATGTCGTCATGGTAGAGATCGTCCGAGGCGTGGAGGGCCACGATCGCCTTGAGCTCGGGAGGATGCAGCATGGCAACCTGGAGCGCGTTGAATCCGCCCCAGGAGATTCCCCACATCCCAACGTTCCCATTGGACCGGGGGCTCCGCGCGATCTGCTTGATGATCTCCAACGCATCCGCCAGCTCTTGATCCGAGTATTCCCGCTCGGGCAATCGTCCTTCGGAGCCGCCGGTTCCTCTGATGTCCACCTTCGCCATGATGAAGCCCTGGCCCGCGAAGTAGGAATACAGCGGGAAGTCCCGCGCGTAGAACGAATCGTCTTTGCGGTAGGGCAGCAGCTCCAACAGGACGGGGAACGTTTCTCCGGAGTCCTTGGGCGTCGGTCTCCACCAGGTGACGGCGAGTTTGACGCCGTCCGGCATGGTCATGAACTCACGGGTCACGGAGTACGAATAGATGTCCGGCGCGGGGACAGGCGCCGAGCTGTGCCCACCGCCAAAGAGGAGCCGGGCGGCAGCAAGCAGGCCGGAACTGGTGCGAGGATCGCCGCTCAAGTCAGTGCAGGTTCGAGAGTGGAAGGCGGAGGGTGAGCCGGGAATAGTTGTCGACAGGATCGCCGGCTTTGGGGAAACTGACGGGGAGCGGATTACGCTCGCGATGAAACACCGAGATGGTATCACTAGCCCCGGCCGGCCCTTCGAGAGTCACCAGGAGCGCGTCGCCCTCGAGGCGCTGATCGAGCATCCTGATTCCGCGCGACCGGTCTCCTCGAGAAGGCACCCGCGCGGGAAGCAATATCTCATACCCCGGCTCGAACGGCACAGTGATCTCCACTCGCCCGATCAGGACAGTCTTCACGGTGACCTCGACGTCTCGAGCCGTCTTCCGCGGTGCGTCACTGGGGAGAGCGGCGCTGCCATTCACTTTCACCTCGCCGGGCACGGAACCGAGCGGGAGGTGGGCCCGGAAGACGAGAGTATCCGGCTGTGAAAGGTTACCGGGGCCCAGGATGACGCTCAGCAGGCCGCGGCTCTTCCTGATTTCGATCTCGTAGCGGTTGGCACCCGCCGGAACGTTGTGCACCGTCAGCCGGTCCCATTCCGCCGGCAGCTGCGGCGAAAGCTCAATCTGTCGATGCGGCACATCGGGTCTCCAGCCAAGCAGACCCCGGGCGACGACGGTGGGGATGAGCGACGTCCCGAAGAACTGTTGCGGCACCGCGGTCGTGAGCGGCTCGTACACCGTACCCGAGAATACCTCGGGATTTTTGCCGAGTCCCTGAGTAAACCCGCTTTGCATCAGTTGAGTGAGCGCCTGGTAGCCAGCCACCGGGTTGCGGTAGCGGTACTGTCCCAGCGCCGTGAGTCCCGTGTTGAAAGGCCAGACCGTGCCGTTGCTGTAATCAAGGGGATCGAATAACTGACTCTGACCGGCGAGCGCCCGGGTTCCCCAATCGGTATTGAGCGTGGCGCGAGCCTGAGTCATCGCGGCAGCCATGCCCCGATCCTCCTCGGCCAGCCCGAATGTGAGTGCCACGCTGGGCCACGCGGTCAGCTCGGTGCGAGGCTGATCCTGCTCGAGCAACGCAAAGGCGTACATGCTCGAGTCGGCGGTCCAGAACCGGCTCTGCAGCGTGGCGAGTGCCCGGTTCCTCAGGCTGAGCGCGTCGGAGACGAGCGGGGGTAGTTGGCGGCTCGGCGGCTCGGCGGCTTGGCTGCGCGGCTTTTTCGAGCCTTTTGCCGGCTTCGGGGGTGGCTCGGCCCACCCCGCCATCTCGGCCATTCGACCCAAAGCTTCGATCCAGACCGCGGTGAGGTAGATGTCTGCCTTGACGCCGGTACCCAGACTCCCCGCATCCACTGCACCGAGCCCAGCCTTCGTGTTGAGCATCAGCCCGGAACCCGAATCGGCGACGGAGCGGCACCAGTCGTAGGCCCGCCTGATGGCCGGCCAGGCCTGACGGAGGGCCAAGGTGTCGCCCGTTTCTCGCCAGTATTCGCCCCAGGCCACGATCCACCATGGTGTGTCTTCGGCATGATAGAACGCGTAGGGGTAATCCTCGAACCACTTGATCCGCCCCGCGCTCTGGGAGACCTCATGAGGTATTCGGCCATCGGCTCGCTGGTAGCGGGTGAAGAAATCGAGCCCCTGCCGCGCGAGCGCGTGACGTCCCGAGGCAAGGAGACCAAGAGTCGTCACAGCCGCGTCGCTCCCGAAGTACCAGGCGAAGCCGGGCCGAGTCCCCCGCGATTGACTTGGTCCATAGCCGGCGACTAGCCCGCATCCCAGATCGGGATTGCAGGCGAGCGCTTCATCCAGATTCAGCGCCGCCCAACGCACCGCGAGATCTAGCCTCGGGTCCGGCGATTCAGTCCACATGGTCGAATCGAGGGCGGCTCGCGCATGCGCGGCGCGCTCGGCATACAACGCCGGCAGGCCGGAGAGAACGCGATGATAGATCGCTCTCACGCTGTCGCGCGGCGCCGCCGCACCGACAAAGACGATCGGGATGCCGCGCAGGTGCAGCCCCCGGTGAGCCGGATTCTTTCCCTGCTCCGAACTCGGTTCGGACGCGCCGAGCACAATCCGCAAACGAAGCGGTGCCTCGGACGCGCCGGGTTCGGTTTGACCGGTTGCCGAGGAGGCGAACGGGCTACCCACATAGGCGTTCAGATTGCGCTGGCTCTCGGAAAGCAGGAAGGCGCGGTCGGCTGCGTCCCAGTAGGCATACTGCCCTCCGGCCGCGCCGGGCCACGCCAGCTGCAGGTCGGGGACGAACTCCGCCTGGATCTCGAGCAATCCAATCGCATCCACATCAAGGACCATCACCACGGCAGGTTCATTCAGCGCGGCGAAGATTTGCTGCCGTACGGTAAAGGCCGGATGAGTGTAGGTGATGACCGCGCCGCTCGGAGTGATCTCCGTACTACGAGCCAGCGCGCGTCCCAATACTGGATCATCGAGCTGCGAAGTCCGAAAGTTGAAGTCGAAATCGTGGAGCAGTTTGAGCGGCCAGGCCCACACCTCGAAATCCCCCTGCTCGGTACCGACGGCAATCGCCCGCCGTCCGATAGCGCCGACATAGGCGTTCGCGCGAGATGGGCCCGTGAGATTCAAGACACTTTGTTCCACTGTGATGGGAACGAAGGCGGTGGAGTCGTTTGCGCTAGACTGAGCTGCACTTCCCGCCGGGATGACGAAGGCGCCAGATGCGATAACGCAAAGCGCTGTGGCCCAACGAGTTACATTCATTAGTCACCTCGACAGAGGACTGCTGCTCGCGGACGCGCATGGACAGGCGATCCGTGTTTTACAGTTCGAGAGTCACGAGTTGTTCCAACGTCTTGCAGTTACTACAGAGATGTGCATCTTATCATCGCTGAGACAAGCGGGCGCATCCAGCCCACACACCAGCGGCGGGTGTGACGCCGCGGCAGCCTCCTGAGGAAGCGACGATGTCCGAGCTGCAAGACGAAATGAGCTGGTCCGACTCAGGCTGGATGGACCCTGCACCATCCCCCATGGAACCGTCCAACCCATCGCCCACCCCGATGAAGTCCGTCGCGGCGAGGGCAAAGAAGGCAGCAGTAAAGAAGGCAGTAGCAAGGGCAGTAGTGAAGAAGGCGGTCCGTAAGGCACGGGCCAAAAAGGCCGTGAAGCGGGTGGTGAAGAAGGCGGTCCGGACCAAGAAGAGAGCCGTGAGGCGCGCGACGCGGACGCGCCGGCGGGCAGTGAAGCGGATTCTCAGGACCAAGAAGAGAGCCGCAAGACGGATGGCCCGCACTCGCCGGCGGGCGGTGCGCCAAGCCGGCAGGAAGGTTCGGCGTGCAGTAAGGAAGACCGCCAGGAAGGCCAGGCGGGCGGTCAGAAAGCGGACTTAGTTTCCCTGGGAGGGAAGTCTCCCGTAAGCGCTCCGGTGCTCCCGGAGCGCTTTCTTTTTCCGGGCAGGACGCGCAACATGGGAGGAGCCATATCCGGGTCACCAGCAGGAGCACCCCATGATCTTCCTCGCCGCCGGTCTTGTTCTGATCGTTGGACTCTCCATCCTCGAGCGGGTGAGAGAGCGGCCATCATTCGACTGGTCCCGGAGCTTTCGCCAGACGCCTCTCTTTCCGGAGACCGATCTCCAGGTCGAAGGTCTTGCCCGATCGGGCGATGTCAGCCAGGCGATCGCCATGTTCCAGCGACTCCACAAGGTGGATCAGAAGAAGGCCCAGCGTGCGGTGAGCCTCCTGGCGAATGGCCAGCGTGAGCAGGCCGCGGCCCTGGCCAAGACAGGACCGAGTCTCCTTCCCACGCAGGCACTATCTCGGCGCAACAGCAAGCTCGGCCAGTTAGCCGAAGCGATGTCTGCGATACAGGCTGCCAAGAACGCCGCGGGGAGACGGAAAACTCGCTTCTCTACAGTTGTGCTGGTCTTGGGAACCACAAGCGCCCTCCTGGCCCAGACTCCCAAACTCGGCACTATCAGTTTCTCCACCTCGGGGTCTCCGAAAGCCCAGGCCGCTTTCACTCGGGGAGTCCTGTACCTCCACAACTTCGAGTATGACGACGCGGCGAAGTCATTCCAGGAGGCCGAGCGAATCGAGCCCAGATTCGCCATGGCCTACTGGGGCGAGGCCATGACCTACAATCACCCGGTCTGGCAGCAGCAGGACCGGGACAAGGCGGTTGCGGCGCTGGCCAAGCTCGGGTCCACGCCGGACGCACGGCGGGATAAAGCAAAGACCGAGCGGGAAGGCCGTTGGCTCGGAGCGGTGGAAGTGCTCTATGGGGAGGGCAACAAGTACCAGCGCGACACCCTGTACTCGAGGGCGATGGCACGGCTGGCAGCGGAATATCCGAAGGATGTCGAGGCGCAGGCTTTCTACGCCCTGTCCCTGCTCGGCATGAGCTACCCGGGACGGGATGTGTCGCTTTACATGCGGGCCGCGGCCATCTGCGAAGAGATCTTTCGTGACCATCCGGATCATCCCGGAGCCGCCCACTACCTGATCCACTCCTATGACGACCCGGTGCATGGACCGCTGGGCCTCCGCGCCGCACGAGCCTATTCGACCATCGCGCCTTCTGCTCCGCATGCCCAGCACATGACCAGTCACATCTTCCTGGCACTGGGTATGTGGGATGAAACGGTGGCGTCGAATGAAGTCGCGACGAAGATGACCGGTACCACGAGCGGGCACTATTCGCTCTGGCTGGTCTACGGCTACCTCCAGCAAGGCAAGTACGAGGACGCGAAGCGGGTGTTGGGTCAGATGCAGCAGGACGCGAGCAAGAATCCCACCTATGGCAAGCGGTTTCACCTCGCTTCCGCCAGAGCCGCTTACCTGGTGCAAACCCGGGAATGGGATGGCGACGTAGCCCAAATCACAATAGACACTGCGGGCCTGAACCCGGCGCCTTTTCTGCTCGGCCTGCCCGAGGGATGGGCTGCGCTGGACCGGGGAGACACCGCCACCACCGGCAAGGTCATCAACGCCATGGAAGCGAGGCTGGAACAGGTGCGAGCGGACACCAGCTCGGATCTGGGCTCGATCGTAAACAACATGGAGATCATGCAGCGAGAGCTGAAAGGGATGTTGCTGGTGAAAACCGGCAAGACCGACGACGGCTTGGCGCTCCTCCGCCAGGCGGCGGCGCAGGAAGACACTGTACCGTATGACTTCGGTCCGCCGGAGACGATCAAGCCACCGAAGGAGCTGCTCGGTGAAATGCTGCTCGCCGCGGGAAAGGCGGCGGAGGCGAAGGTGGCGTTCGAGCAGTCCCTGGCCCGGACACCTCGAAGGCCCGCGAGCCTGATTGGTCTGGCCAGTGCCGCCACCAAAACGGGGGATACCGAGGAGGCAACGACGGCGTTGAGCGAGCTGGAGCGGGTGTGGAAGGGGCCGGCGGACAAGCGGCCCAAGGTTGTCGCGGCGCAATGAGCGAACCCCTCGCTGAACCGGCAAAGCGCCGCGACCCGCGCGCCAGTTTCCCACCCAACCGTCGCCCGATGTTGCACCTGCAGGACGGTGTCTATCCGGTACTCGACATTTCACTTCGGGGGCTGCGAATACGGCACTTCAACCCGGTACGCCCAAATTTCGGCGCTCGCATCGCTGGAACCTTGCAGTTTCCCGATCAACGGCCTCCTCTGCCGCTCGAGGGCATCATCATCCGGGTCCAGGCCGCGGATGTGGCCATCGTCTGCGAAGCGGGAGTCCTGCCCGCCCAGTGGGTGCTCGAGGAGGTGGCTCGCTCCGAGGCGGAAGCAGCAGCCAGCTGACGCGTTTGATCAGGAGAAGAACTGCAGGTAGGCGAGATACCCGGCCACCCCAGCGAGGCCCAGACCCACAACGACCAGCAGCGCCTTGGCCAACGGAGCGGCATGCTTCCACCCGCTCCGGGCCCAGTGGAGCACGCGGCGCAGCCGGACTTCCAGCCAATCCATTGCCCGGGCGACGGCGCGTGATTCGCGCGCGAGCAGTGCGCCACCGAGCGAAATGATCAGAAACCCGGGCCCCGGAGCGGGGAGCCCAACGATTCCGATCGCCACGATCAGGATACCGAGACCCACCGAGAGCACTCTGGAGAATCTCCCTCTGCGACGTCCCTCGTGGTGTTCGTATTCCCGTTGAAAACGGTGACCAGGCTCCGCCTCTTTCAGGCGGTGCCAGGCGGATTTCATGCTTTTCAAGACCATCGGGGACCAGCCTGGAGGTTACTCGCCTAGCACCGGCTCCGGCGTCGTGTCGGGAAGCGGTGCGATTTCCGGATTCTGGGTAAGGATTCGGACGCAGGTATTCCAGCGCAGGATTGCCTCATCGTTTCCGGGCGGACGCAGTTTCTCAGCCTTCTCGTACCAGTCCATCGCCTCGCGGAACCACTCGTAGGCCACACTCTCGGCACCCGGCGCGCGGAGTGCCAGGTGAGCCTTGGCTCTCCGCTCGCAGATCACCCCCGCGTAGTAGGCCTTGCGGTATTCGTTATTGAGGCGGGCCAGTACTTCCCTCGCGCGTGCGACGCCGGCCGAATCCAGCGCCAGCCCGGCGGCGTAGGTGCCGATGCGCTGCCAGGCTTCCATCTGGCGCTCTCGGCCTCGGCCGGCTCGTTGAGCAGCCGGTACCGCTCGGCCTTCTTCAGGGCAGCGTCCACGCCGGCC
>DATIOP010000353.1:0-2260 GCA_035472975.1 Gemmatimonadales bacterium | reverse complement strand
CTCAAGGTCCGCGGCAAATTCCTGACGCGACTGAAGGAAGACGGAGAGACCATCGTGTTGCGGGTGGATTTCGACAGCCGGGACGCGATGATGCGGGTGCAGCCGGATGTTTTCTACATCACCGATCACTATCGCGACTATCCCGCGGTCCTGGTACGGCTCAACGCAGTTAAACGGGCCCAGCTCCGCGAGCTGTTGGCCGATGCCTGGCGCCTCGTGGCACCCCGGAGCCTCGTCGCGAAGAAGAGAGCAGCAGCGGATTGACTTCGGTCCGTAACGGCGTAATAGCTATTGGTGCAGGCAGTGATTTCTTAGCAGAGGCAGGCAAGACTCGACCTGGAAGGAAACCGTGCCGAAAAACACTACCCCATCAGGCGGTAATTCCCCGGTGATTACCCGGCAGCAGCTCATCAAGAATCTGAATGAAGACCTGGCCAGGGAATATCAGGCCATCATCGCATATGTAGTGTATTCTCAAGCCATCAAAGGCGCCGCCTACCAGAATATCGCCAAGGAGCTCGAAATACACGCGACGGAGGAGCTGGCCCACGCGCTGATCATCTCCAAGCAGATCGATTACCTCGGCGGCGATCAGGTGGTGATCCCGAAGCCGGTCAAGACTTCACAGAAAGCCGTGGAGATGCTTCGGTTTGATCTGGAAAACGAGACCGAGACCATCCGGCAGTACCGCGAGCGGGTGCGCCAGTGCGAAGCGCTAGGCGAATTCGCCATGGCGGAACACATCAGGGAAATCCTGATCCAGGAGCAGGAGCATCAGATCGACCTGGCCACTGCCCTGGGGGAGGACCCACCCGACAACAGCGGGTGAAGCCGGTTATCTTTAGGGAAACCCGGCCCGTCTGCTGGCATTCATGTTGCCGCCATCTTCGGCTCGGTCCACTCTCAAGCCGGAGGTCCGGTTGTCCACGTTCAAGCCCCAGCAGCGGCACCTTATCATAAAGGGCCGCGCCTTTCACTTTGTGTCCTATGAGGGAAAAGCGGCGAACGAGCGCCGCGGTGAGAAGGCCGAACCCTCCATGTGGTACCTGATGCTGGAGGGGCGGCGCTGTCCAACGGTACTATGCCAACCCGATCAGCCCGAAACCGAAGTCGACCAGGCACTTCTCCGATGGGTGGAGGAACAGGGCCTGAACGTCCTCCCGGCCGTGCGGCCTACCAAGGCTCCAAGTACCCGCGCCACGACTGATCGCAAGAGGGACTGGTGGGGAGCAAGCTGAGTCAATTCAGGACCCTGGCGGCGCTGGCGGCTCTGACGCTCGCGTCAACCGTCTCGCCGCTGTCGGCTCAGGACGCCTCCCCAGTAATTGCCCCCGCAGACAACCTCGTGATCGATGGTGTTCCCCCGTTGCCGGCCACTCTTTCCGGCGACGCGCGGCGCTACACCGAGTCGCGGAGTGCCTTCCTCTCTGACTGGCACCCCACCCGCCGCGAAATCCTCATCGCCACCCGCTTCGGCAACACGGTTCAGCTTCACGCGGTGAAGATGCCGGGCGGAGACCGAACCCAGCTGACATTCTTCGAAGAGCCGGTGGCCGGAGGCATCTACGAACCGCGCACCGGGAAATACATCGTGTTCGGCCGGGATGTCGGAGGAAACGAGTTCAACCAGCTGTTCCGGCTGGATCTCGCGGATGGGGCGATCACCCTGCTGACCGACGGCGGCCGCTCCCAGAACGGCGGTATGGTGTGGAGCAACAAGGGTGACAGGATGGCCTACGGATCGACCCGGCGGAATGGAGCCGACCGTGACCTCTATGTCATGGATCCCGCCAATCCCGCCTCGGACCACATGATGCTCCAGGTCAGCGGAGGTGGATGGGGCGTCGCGGACTGGTCTCCGGACGACACGAAGTTGCTGGCTACCGAAGCGATCTCGATTAATCAGACCAACCTCTGGCTGGTTGATGCCGGTTCAGGCGAACGCAGGCTCCTCGCACCCGAGCCGGGAGATACGGTAGCGTACGGGACCGTGAGGTTCAGCCGCGACGGGAAAGGCGTCTACCTGACCTCCGATCAGGGGAATGAGTTCCTCCGGCTGGGGTACCTCGATCTCGCCACCAGGAAGGTGACGTGGATTAGCGGGGATATTCCGTGGGACGTGGAAGGGTTCGCGCTCTCCCTCGACGGGAAACGAGTCGCGTTCACCACGAACGAGGCCGGCATTTCCAGACTGCACCTCCTCGATACGAAGACCGGTCGGCACCACCCGGTTCAGGGAGTACCGGTGGGCACGATCGGT
>DATIOP010000352.1:0-2155 GCA_035472975.1 Gemmatimonadales bacterium | reverse complement strand
GCGGCGGCGTGGAGAATGCGCGCGGCCTTCTCGTCTGGATGGTCGGCCCGGAAATAGGAGAGGAGACGAGTGCGGACCTGTTTGGCTTTGCCCACGTAGATCACCCGGCCGCGCGGGTCCAGCATGCGATAGACCCCGGGCCGATCCTCCGCCAATCGACGCACCCGTTCCTTCAGCCGAACGAGGTCGGTGGTTGGTAGGGCGAGCGTTGGTGATCGCGTCATCAGGCGACCGGATAAGGTCGAGGATTGAGGTCAGCGGTTGTGGGTGGTGGGTAGTGGGTGTTGGGGGTGGCGAGAAGAGCAGTTTCCCCACTCCCCACACCCCACAACCTACTCCCTGCGTACCTCACCGCTGACATCTATAGCAGAACACGGTAATCCGTGCGTCGATTGTGTGCGTCCCCACCAGTCTCGTCCCGCAGCGACGGCAGGGTTCACCTTCCCGGCCGTAGACCAGCAACTCGAGCTGAAAGTTTCCGGGTTCACCGGTGCCGGTGCGATAGTCCCGAAACGTTGTACCCTCGGCCTCGATGGCAGCACTCAGGATGCGCCGGAGCTCGACGAAGAGCCGGCCATATTCATCCTTGCCTAACGATGACGCGGGGCGGGACGGATCAATGCCCGCCGCGAAGAGCGCCTCGTTGGCGTAGATGTTCCCCACACCGGCGATGAGCTTCTGGTCCATCAGCGCCTTCTTGATGGCCTGCCGGGTGCGTTTGAGCGAGGCCTGAAACGCCTCGGCCGTGAAACCCGGTTCCAGCGGCTCGGGCCCGATGGCGGCGTCGTAGGCCGCCCACTGCCGCTCGTTGAGGAGCAGCAGGGTGCCGAGCCGCCGCACATCCTGGTAGACCAGTTCGCGACCGGAATCGAGCGGAGCCCGGAGAACGGCGTATTTCGCCTCGTCCCGGGTCAGTGGATCCCTTCGAACGGTGAGCGATCCGGTCATCCCCGGCTGGATCACCAGACGCCGCTCTCCGAGCGCGATGACGGCGTGCTTCGCTCGCCGAGTCACGCTGCGAATGGCGGCCCCCTTCAGGGCCTCGAGCAGCTTGGGCCGAGTGACTCCCCGAAGCACATCGACATGCGACAGAGAGGCTCGCTGAATGGTCCGGCCAACCAGGTCAGGCCGAATATCCTGGACGATTGTTTCGACTTCGGGCAGTTCAGGCATTCTCTGTAATGTATAGTCGGCAGGAAGGGCATCCATGGGCCACGGTGACAGCCCGTTCAAATCTGGACCGGGCCGACAGGGTGTCGTGGGTGAACCTGCCGACAACACCTCGTGACGAGTGCCGGTAGCCGGTAGAGCGGGGTTCAGTCATATTCATTGCGGAGTTGGTCGGGCACCGGCCGCTCCGTGCTCCCCTGGAAGAACAAGTGGGACCTCAATGAGCGAACAACGGCCAGGCTCGGCTTCCGACGCCGACGCAGGGATCATTCCCCTTGCGCCCGGGCTTCTGTTGTTCACCCCGGCCATCCTGATGGGCAATGCCGCAGGAACCCTGCTGCGCTATCCGGAAGTTGGCGCGGCTGTCCTGTTCCCGCCCTACGCCATCCTCACCGTCGCTCTCATCGCTTCTGCCCGGCGCGATTGGATCTGGTACATCCTCGTCGGTGCAGTCGCGCATTTCGGCACCCACTGGCCTCAGTGGAGTGTGTCCTGGGTGCTATTCGCGGATGTTGCCAATATCACGCGTGCCCTTACTGCGGCCCTGCTGCTGCATTGGGCGTTCGGTGGCATGCCCCGGCTGGAAAGCGTCCGGGCGCTCGGTCTCTTCATCCTCGGCGCGGTGGTGATCGCACCGGCGGTGGGGGCGACGCTCGGGGCGGCGGACGTGGTGCTGCATGGAGGGGCCACGACGTTCTGGGGTCCCTGGCGCGGTTGGTTCATGTCGAACGCGCTCACGGGGCTGACCTTGCTGCCGGCGCTAGTACTCACCATTAACGCCACTCCGAGCATGTGGTCTCGTCGCATCGAACGGAGACGGATCCTCGAGGCTCTCCTGCTGGTCGTGGCACTCGCCGTGACCTGTGCCGTAGCGCTGCTATGGCGTGATCGTCACCCCTGGCACGTCGCGCTGCCGCTTTACTCCCCGCTGCCGGTGCTGATCTGGGCCGCGCTGCGCTTTGGCCCCGCAGGAGCCAGCCTGGCC
>DATIOP010000351.1:0-4900 GCA_035472975.1 Gemmatimonadales bacterium | reverse complement strand
CGGTTGCCGACGCCTGCTCGGCCACGCTTACGGGATCCGGTACGGTGGTGGCCGAAGGAACCGTGCTGGCCCCGTCTGACAGGAGAGATGGAAACCTGGTGGAGCTGCGCTGGTCCCCCGACTCGACCACCGTGGCTTCATTGAGCGGGGATTGCCCTCAGGATTTTGGGGAGGCGTTGCGAAAGCTCTACGCGACCGCTACCCACAGCGTCGAGCTTGTGCTCCCCACCGGCGACCAGCGCCCAGAGAGGCAGCGAATCGAGGACTACGGCTGGGTCGTGGAGATCTGGTAGGCGCCCCTCCTACACTCGCAGAACCCTCATTGACCCTTCGAGAAGGGGGAGCAATTTGTAATTGGTAATTGCTAATTTGCAATTGGCAGTCTTCAACCGTCAATTACCAATTCTCAATTACCAATTACCAATTACCAATTATCAATTACCAATCTCCCCAATGCCCCTCCCCACCCGTCCCCTCGGGAACACCAACCTGTTGATCAGCACCGTCGGCTTCGGGGCCTGGGCCGTCGGCGGCGGCGGATGGGCTTTCGGCTGGGGTGAGCAGGACGACGCCGAATCGCTCAGCGCGATGCGACATGCGGTCGAGCTCGGTGTGAACTGGATCGATACGGCGGCGGTGTACGGTCACGGACACTCCGAGCGGGTCGTCGGACGGCTGCTCAAGGAGCTGCCTCCCGCGGACCGGCCGCTCGTCTTCACCAAATGCGGACTGGTGTGGGACGACCAGCATCCGATGACTCCCGCGCAGTCGGTGTTACGTCCAGCGTCGATGCGCAAGGAGTGCGAGGCCTCGCTCCGACGCCTCGGCGTCGAGCGTATCGATCTCTATCAATTTCACTGGCCGGACCAGGCCGGTACGCCGGTCGAGGATTCCTGGGCCGAGATGGGCCGGCTGGTGGATGAAGGAAAGGTGCGCCACGCCGGGGTGTCGAACTTCGATGTGGAGCTGCTCGACCGGTGCGAGCGGATGCGCCATGTGGTTTCCCTGCAGCCTCCTTTTTCGATGATACGCCGCGAGGCGGCTGCCGATGTGATTCCCTGGGCGAAATCCCACCGGACCGGGGTGATCTGTTACAGCCCGATGCAGGCAGGGCTTCTGACCGACCGGTTCTCGGCGGAGCGCATGGCCGCGCTTGCCACCGATGACTGGCGGAGACGAGCGGAGGAGTTCCAGCCCCCGCGACTGGAGCGGAACCTGGCTCTGCGCGACGCATTGAAACCGATTGCGGAGCGGCACGGAATCACGATCGCCGCGGCCGCCGTTGCCTGGACCATCTGCTGGCCGGGTGTAACCGGAGCGATCGTCGGCGCGCGCTCGGCGACACAGGTGGACGGCTGGATCGCCGCCGCCACAACCAAGCTCTCCGCTCAGGACCTCGATGACATTGCCGGAGCCATCCGTCAGACCCGGGCCGGGTCCGGTCCGGTTCGCCCATAACGAAGCGCACTTTCGGCAACTGCGAGGAGCCGTGAGGCGTCCCGGTGGTCCGCGTATCCGGATTCGTCCCGCACCGCGACGGTCAGACCCACCTCCTCGGCGAGATCGAGCGCCGTAATGACGGTGCGGTGGGACTCGAGAAATCGCTTCGATCCCAGCAGCCTCGCATAATGAGTCTTACAGCTGGCGTGCCAATGCCAACCGGAGAGGCCGGTCGGGAGCGTGCGGCTGCCGCAGCGGACCTCTTCGGGATAGCGAGCCAATCCCAGCGTCAGGGGCTCGACCCGGCTTCCGATCCATGCGACAAATCCCATCAGCTCGAGCGGATCGATGGAGATGAGCTGGTGAGGTGCTCCCGGGTCGTCGAGGTGTCCCCACGCACAGGTCTTGAGGAACTCCCCCGGGTTGCTCCAGGCGCCGCTTCCATCGGGACCGCAGTCGGGCCCGGTGTAAGACAAGACTCTGGTCAATTCGAGCACGCCAAGCCCTTCGATTCCCCTTCGAAGCTCCTCCAGCCGCTGCGTCGCGAAGGCGCGGGTGTTGAAACCGGAGAGCCCCAGTTTGTAATAGACGGCAAGTCCCACAATTTCCTTCCGGGTCGAGTCACTTCACCGAGGATAGGCGTCCAGCGCTGAAGTGCCCCATCGTTGCGACGCGAGACGTCGCAAGCTAACGCGCCGATCGCTGGCGCCTCGACGTGGTCAGAAACAGATTGTGCCACCTTCGCTCTCCGGGATTTCCATGCGTCGCTCAGCGGTCTTATCACTCGTCCTTGGATTCTCACTTCCCAGCGCTTCTGTCGCGCAGAATGTCGGTTCTACAAGACTGGGCGATCTCATCACCCGGTTTGGCCAGGCGACTGCCGTCACCGGCTACGAGCAGGGATTCGCTCAGTCGTTGCGGGCGATGCTCAAGGGATCGGTGATCGACCGGAGTGACAACGTCATCCTGACCCTGGGCAGTGGAACCCCCAAACGACTTCTGGCCTGTCCGATGGACGAGGCGGGCTACGTGGTCGGTGGGATTCGGGATGATGGCTATCTGACTCTGCGTCGGGTTGGCTCCGCGCCCGGGCCGCTGTTCGACCAACAGTTGGAAGGTCAGCGGGTGACAATCTCGGGGCGCCGAGGAGAGGTTCCGGCCGTGGTGGCGGTGCGATCGGTTCACCTGACCAGGGGTCGGAACACGGCCGAAAATCCCTTCACTGTGGACGACGCCCTGGTAGATGTCGGCGCCGCCAGCCGGCAGGAGGTGGAGCAGCTAGGCGTCCAAGTGCTTTCGCCGGTCACCCTGACCAAGCGCGTGCGAATGTATGGCGAGGGATTGGTCACGGCACCGGTGATCACCCGAAGGACTGCGTGCGCTGCCATGCTCAGTGCCGTGGAGCAGCGGAATCCTGGAGAGGGGACGCTAGTCGTAGCGCTCGTCGCCGAACAGAGGTTGGGTGCGACCGGACTTCTCGCGGCAGCTCGAACTCTTGGGCCGTTTGATCAAGTGCTGCTGGTGGACGCCCAGCCCGATTCACTCGGGCGGAATTTCGAGCCCCAACCGTCTCGCCTTCCGCGGTCGGATAGCATGAGGGAAGTGCTCCAGCTGAGCCTGCCTGCGCGATTCTCCGATACACCGGTCGAGACAGTGGCTCTCGCGGATGCGGTCCAGATCCAGCAGCGGGTCGCGCAATGGATCGGGGGGACGGAGTCTCAGGACCAAATGATCTTCCCCGCCTCCAGGAGTGCAGCGAAAGCCGGTCGATCGGCGCTTCCACCGTCTCTCGCCGCGGCAGACAGTGTGCTGGGTACGCTGGTCGAGAGCTATGGCGCCTCCGGTCAGGAGGACTCGGTGCGCGAGACGGTCAAGCGCCTGTTGCCTTCCTGGGCTCGCCCCACAGTGGACACCGCAGGAAACCTCTGGCTCGACCTGGGCAAAGGCGACCCGGTAACGGTCATCGTCGCGCACCTGGACGAGATCGGGTTTCGGGTCTCCGCCATCCGCGATGACGGCACGCTCGATCTCACCGCCCTGGGCGGATTCTTCCTCTCGCTATTCGAAGCACAGCCCGCGCTGGTTCACACTGCGGGTGGACCGGTCCCTGCCATCTTTCTCCCGAGAGAAAAAGTCGACTCGGCTCCGCGCCGTTCGCCGTCGGTGATCCGCGCGGATCCCGGGGTGGGAAGCAGAGAAAAGGCGGAGGCTCTCGGGATCGCGGTGGGCAATACGCTCACCATGCCGAAGCAGTACGTGCGCCTCGCCGGCAACCGGTCTACCGGCCGGTCATTCGACGACCGGGTCGGCTGTACCGCTCTGCTTCTTGCGGTGCGGCGACTCGATCCTGCCCGACTCAAGCACCGGGTGATTTTCGTCTGGAGTGTGAGAGAAGAAATCGGTCTGGAAGGCGCCCAGGCGGTGGCCAATTCGCTGGGCGTTTCGACCTCACGGGTTCACGCGATCGACACCTTCGTCTCGGCGGATAGCCCGCTCGAGCCGAAGAACTTCGGGCTCGCCCCATTGGGCAAAGGGCCGGTGGCCCGGGCTCTGGATAACAGCTCGGTGACTCCCCCGGCTTATCTGGATTCGCTGGTCACGCTGGCTCGTGGATCCGCCATCCCGCTCCAGGTAGGCACGACGAATGGCGGGAACGATGGCTCCACCTTCTCGGCGTGGGGCGTCCCCGATGTCGCCATCGGGTGGCCCCTGCGCTACTCGCACTCACCGGCCGAAGTGATTGACCTCCGCGACGTGGCCAATCTCGGTGCTCTCGTGCGTGCGCTTGCCGAGCGGTGGTAACTGCCTGCTCTACTTCTTCACCTCGAAGTCCTTGGTCCCGGCCGAGGCTCCGTTCAGCAGAATGGCCACGCGGTATTTTCCCTCCGGCCAGGGTGTTGGCTTCGAGAGGTGAAATTCGCTCTGCGCCGGGCCGGTGGGTGAGATCGACTGTGATGCCTGGTTGATCTGTTTGTCCTTGGTCCCCACATACGTCCATATCGCTTCTAGCGACGCGTCGGTCGCGACACCGGTCGTGCTGACCACGGCGTAGATGGTATCGCGCGGCGCGAAGGTACTTTTCGGTGCCGTAACGGACTTGTCGGCTCCGATCTGACTGCCAAGCTGGATCGACGCGACGGCGACACCGGTCGGGGCGGCCGGGGCCGCTGCGGCGGTCTCCTGGGCAGGCGGTGGCGCCGGTTTCTTGCACCCCAAAACAATCAGGGCGCCGAGCACCAGCAGCCGGGCGCCTCGGTTGAATGGTTGGGCTCTCATGATGGCATCCTGTCGGTTCATGCAGCGGGGATCTTGAGCACCTGGCCCGGATGGATCAGGTCAGGATTCTTGATGCTGTCGCTGTTGGCCTCGAAAATCTTCTTCCACTGTTTGGCGTCGCCGTAGAACTGCTTGGCGATCTTGGAGAGGGTGTCTCCCTTGGCAACCGTGTAGGTCTGGGCGC
>DATIOP010000350.1:0-7108 GCA_035472975.1 Gemmatimonadales bacterium | reverse complement strand
AGTCGCCTCAAGTATCTGCGATCCCGGCTCGGCGAATGGCTGGACCAGCTGTTCGATGATGTGGTCAACCTGGGCTACTTCGCCGCAGTGGGGTACACGCTTTATCGGGCGGGGTCGATTCCCGCGGGCTGGATCACAGTGGTGGGCGTGATTTCACATCTGATTTATCAAACCGCACTATATGCCGCTCTGCTCACCCGAGGCGGGGGAAGCGGCAGCGTTACCTCGATTCGCTGGTGGGGACAAAAGGCCCCGACCAGTCAGCCGGCTGCCGGCAAGCGCGGGATCAAACAGGTGGTTGACGATTTGATCGAAATGGGCGCCCGGCGAGACTTCTTTACTTTCCTCTACCTGCCTTGCGCGCTACTGCACGCAGACCTGATCGCGGTGATCTGGTCGGCGGTGATTTTCCTGGTATCGGGAGCGATGACGGGAGCGCAGTGGGTGTTTGCTGGAGGGCCAGAAGCGGCGGGAAGGCGGGAGGGCGGGAAGGCGGGAGGGAGTTAGCTCGCCGCAATCTTCTGCCGCCGGCCAGCCGCTGCGAGCAGCACCTCGGCCTTGGAGTAATCCTCGGGCGTATCAACATCGGTCCAGCGCACACCGGTCAGCGAAACCGCCGCGAGCTGGTCTGCCGCGATCAACTTTCGCATGCCGAGGGTGACAGAAGGCGGCTCCACCTGGGCGACCTCTTTCAGTGCGCCGAAGACTCGGGGATCGAGCAGGAAGTATCCGGTGTCGACCGCATCGTAGTCCCAGACATCCTTCCCGATCGCGGTGATCCGGCCGTGCTGCACCTTCACCTTTGTAGCGTCGTCTTCGTCGATGCCCACCGGCTTGAAGTCCACCAGCAACCTCTGATAGCCCGCCGGAGCGGATAAACGGTCAGCCAGGATCGGCAGTACCGGTTCGGCAAAAAGATGATCGGCCATCTGCAGGAAGAACGGCCCGTCAATCAACGGCTCCGCCGCCATGAGGGAAACACCGTTCGGTTCCTGATAGCGTTCGTTGTGCACCAGCTTGACCGGCAGCGCAGTCCTGACACTCGCGAGATGATCGCGAATCAGCTCGGCGGCATTGCCGGTAACTACGATGGCCTCATCACAACCGGCGGCGGCAGCCTGGCCCAGGGCGTGATCAAGCAGAGTCTTGCCCGCCACCCGAACCAGCGGCTTGGGCAATTCTCCCCGGGTGGCGCTCAACCGTGAGCCGAACCCCGCGGCGAGAATGACCGTCTGACGAACAGACAATTGCGGCATAGTAGGAGTCAGAGGGGCAATGATCAGGCCGCGCAATGCGTTGGAGGTCACAGTCGCAAACTCCAGCAGAGCAAGCAGTTAGTGACACCCATCAGACCCATCGCAGCGGCTCTGGGTCAGACTTACCCGTGTCCGACGCACACGAGATTTCTGTAATCTGTTCCTGGCGATTGTCCCCCACGCCCGACCCGAGCACATTCCGGCCCGGTTTGACTCCGTTCCTCGACGTATTGGAGCCTGATGCTTTTCGTTCTTTCGCTTTTGCTGACACTGGACAGTGCGGTTGTGCATACCGTAACGACTGCGCCTGCCGAATCGCTGCGAGTCACCATTACCGGAACCGGAGAGCCGGTGGTGATTGTGCCGGGCCTCTCTGCAAGCGCCTTTGCCTACCGGAAGGTCATCCCGCCGCTGGCGCAGGAGGGGCTGCAGGTCATCGTGATCGAGCCACTCGGTGTGGGGCATTCCTCCCGCCCTTCCAAGGCGAATTACTCCCTGACCTCCCAGGCGGATCGCATCGCCGCGGTCATGGACAGTCTCCAGCTTCCGCCCACACTGATCGTGGCCCACTCGGTCGCGGTCTCCATGGCACTGCGATTGGCGGTTCGCCGACCGGATCGGGTCGCTCAAATCCTAGCGGTTGACGGTGGGCCGGACGAGAAGCTGGCCACGGCCGGAGTGAAGAAAGCAGTAAAGTTTGGCTTCCTCCTCAAGCTCTTCGCGGGACGGGGACGGATCCGGAGCGAGGTGCGGAAGGCGATGGTCTCCTCCTCGGTGGATACCACCTGGATCACTCGGGAGGTAATCGACGGTTATACCGAGGGGTCCGCAGGAGACGTAGGCGCCATCCTGAAGGTGCTCAAGGGAATGGTCAATGCGGTCGAGCCCGACTCGATCACGCCCCACCTGGGCGAGATCACGGTCCCGGTGCGACTCCTGATCGGGACCGGTCCGCACGACTCAGGGGTGAGCCCAAAAGGAATCCGTGCGATGCAGAGCCGGATCCCCGACTTCGCGATTGATAGTGTGCCGAACTGCGGGCTCAACATCCACGAGGAGAAGCCGGAAGCGATGGTGGATGTGATACTGAAGCTGATGGGGAAGAGGGACGGGGAGCGGACGGGAGGGTGAACTGATGTTTGGATGTGGGGATGTTTGGATTGAGAGATGGTGGGATGCCTGGCTGCATTGGGATCGCTACTGACATCCCCACATCCAAACATCCAAACATCCAAACATCCAAACATCCCTACATCTAAACATCCCTCAATACGTCCACCACTTCCCCCACACTCCCCAGCACCCGATCCGGCACCACCCCGCTCTCGCTCAACTGCTCCTCTCGGAATTTGCCGGTGCGCACCAGCCAGCCTTGGTATCCTGCCTCCTGGGCTCCGCGCACGTCGGACCACACGTCGTCTCCGATCATCGCGATATCGCCCGGCGATGGATCCGGCGGTAGACCCAGGCTCTTCACCGCCGCGTCATAGAACTGCCTGGTGGGTTTCCCGGTGACTCTCGCGGTGCGGCTGGAGGCGTACTCCAGTGCCGCGACGAAGGGACCCGCATCGAGGACCAGCCGGTTGCCCTTGAGCCAGTAGCGGTCGCGGGACAAGGCGACCAGCTCCGCCCCGTCGAGCAGAAAACCAAACGCTTCCTGCAACAGCTCGTAGGTCCACAGCTCGCCGAGATCGCCGATGATGACGGCACCGGGTCGAGCTTCTTGCCCCGTTCGTACGCTCGTGCCAGCCACCAGATCGAGTCCCTGAAGATCCTCCAGCGTCGCCTCCGGCACATACGGTGCGACCGAACGGTAGCCCTGCTCCTGACACAGCACGACCGCCGCTCGCACCGGAGTGAGGATCTCGTCCGCGGTCACCTCGAACCCGTACCCCCTCAGCCTCTCGACCAGCTTGCTTCGCGGTCGCCCGGTGGTGTTGGTGACGAATCGGAATGGAATTCGGCGTGACCGCAGAGCGCCGATCGTCTCGAGCGCACCGGGTACCGCTCCGGCATCGGTATACATCGTGCCGTCGAGGTCGAACAAGAAGCCGCGCATGGATGTGGGGAAGCTACTACGGAAAGACTAGCGAAGGGCGCCGCGACGTTCGGAGGGCGTGTCAGAGAGAATGAGGTCCAGCAATGATCGCGCGCCGAGTCCTTCGAAGGTTCGCGGCGCCGCATTTGCGCTGTATAACACCGCGCTGCGTCCGTCGGCCGACAGCTCCACGAAGCGGGCCGAGGGTGCCACCGCAAGAACGGTCCTGGCGCTGATCGTATCGGAATCGGGTCGGCCGACCGCGACCACGTCGGGTGCAGTGCGTTGGGCGGTCGCCGCGAGGTTGGCGCTGCTTCCTGCCTCAACGATCTCGACGTCGGCGCGCTGCCGCATCAGATACAGCAGTATCTCGCGCAGCATCCGGGGCATCCTGCCCAATAAGACTGTAAACCTGGCCACCATAGCCGTGCGCCCGGAAGCGGGAAGGCCTAATCTGCCGAGGAGGGACCCCGGCGAGAATGGACGATTTGGTTCAGAAGAGGTTCAGAGGGTGGACCTAGATCCGTTGGTCCCGTATCGATCCATCAGTAATCGGTCGACGAGAACAACTCCTGCGGGGTGGGCCGGCGAGGATCCTTGCCCCGCAGCCGGGCGGCCGCCTCGAAGCGCCGATGCACCCGCAGTTTTTCCAGCAGATTGTGCACGTGATTCTTGACAGTCGCGACCTCGATGCCGAGGCGAACCGCGATCTCCTTATTCGACAGTCCTTCGTCGATCAGCTGTACGATTTCGGATTCCCGGGCGGTGAGCGGACTGCGTGGCGCGTGTTCCGCGGCGGGGCGCTCCCGCGAGGACAGCGCCTGCACCAGTTTCGCGGCCAGGGTCGCCGTGCAGCGCAACTCGCCCCGCACCGCGCTCTCGATCGTTTCGACCAGATCCTCGAGTGAGGCGTCGCGCGGGACGAATCCTACCGCTCCGACCTCGGCCCAGTGCAGCATGGCCTCTTCCTGGTCGGGTACTCCGAGCACAACCACCCGGCAGGTGGGAGAAATCCGCCGGATGCCCCGCAGAGTCTCGAGGCTCCCGGGGAGTGCCTGATCCAGAAGGACTACGTCAGGATCCCAACGCCTCACCTCGGCCAGCACGGCAGCGGCATGGACGGCGGTCCCGACCACCTCGAAGCCCGCCTGGGTTCCGAGGAACTGGCGCAGGCCCTCGCTATACAGCCTGACGTCGGAGCCGATGAGTAGGCGCGTCGTGACCATGCCAGGATGCTGGAAAGCGGGAAATGGGACAGAAGTACTCTGCTAATACACGCCCAGTGTTGAAAGGTGTCAAGAGTTGACGTCGAAGAATGCACTATTGCCCTTCAGATCTAGATCTTCGGTCTAGTTCATTTTGCTGACAAATCAGCACTTGCGTGTCATCTGCCCGCTCAAATATTGGCCTGACATGAGGAGCCACTGATTTTCCACGGCTCCGGGTCAGGAGTCTCGTGGGTCAATCCGGGTTGTTAGAGTGTGATCTGGTCATGAAGGGCGGGATCACGAGCGGGATCGTTTACCCTGCAGCGATCCTCCGCCTGAAGGATAAGTACCGTTTCCGCAACATCGGCGGGACTTCGGCCGGCGCCATGGCCGCGGCTTTGACCGCCGCGGCGGAATACGGGCGCCAATCTCGCAAACAAGACGGCCCCTGGCTGGAAGGCGGAAACGAAAACCGGGGATTCGCCGGGCTCAAGAAGACTCGCGATGAGTTGTGCCAGCCGGGCCTGCTGCTCGGCCTCTTCCAACCGTCGCGCCCCACCCGCAGCCTCTTCCGCTTCCTCCTCTATCTGAAGACCGGACCGGTTCCACCCCGCTCGGTGCCACTAGGGTGGTTGTATCCCCTGCACCGGGCGCTCTGGAAATCCGGAGCCCTGGTCTACGCCGTCGGGTTGATCTCGAGTATCGTCGCGGTCTCGGTGGTCACCGCAATCGCCGGCCGGATCTTCAGCGGCGGCCACTTGATGGTACCGAGCCAGTGGGATTGGCTCTCGTGGTTGATCGCGCTGACCATCCTGTTCTTCGCCGCGGCACTCCTGGGTCCCCTGATCCCGCTCTGGCATCTGGGACGCACACTCGTCGACCGGGTGCCGGCCAACCTCTTCGGACTCTGCACCGGGCTCCGCAACAGTCCAACCGGCCAGGGAGCGGTAACGGAATGGCTGCACGAGCGGATCCAGATGCTCGCCGGCCTCCCGAACGACACGCCGCTCACCTTCGGCATGCTGTGGGACGCCGGACGCGACAAACCTGCCGAATTGCCGCGGGATCGCACCGTCAACCTCCAGGTAGTGACTTCCTGCCTCAGTCACGGCCAGCCGTATACGCTGCCCTTCGAGGGGGAGCTGTTCGCCTTCAAGGCGGACGAGCTCGCCTTGTTGCTGCCCGACGCAGTGATGAAGCACTTGATCCAGCCCGAAGACGAGATCCGCGCATACTGCCGGCTGCCGGAGGGATATCACTTCCTGCCCGAAGCGCGGCAGCTGCCCGTGATCCTCGCGGCGCGGATGAGCCTGAGCTTCCCGCTGCTTTTCAGCGGCGTGCCGCTCTACGCCATCCGGCACGACCGCGGAGTCCAGGCCCGCACCAGCGGCGAAACCGTCACGCTCAATGCCCAGACCGACCTGCAGCGGCTCTGGTTCAGCGACGGCGGGATCTGCAGCAACTTCCCCATCCACTTCTTCGATGGCTGGCTGCCGCGCCGCCCCACCTTCGGCATCAGCCTGACCGACCTTCCCAAGGACAGCATCAAGAAGGGCCGCATAAGCCAGCAGTACATGAGCTACTCGGCCAACCAGTGGCGCGGGCCTGGCACACGGCCGAGCAGCAATGAGCCAGCCATCTACCACAGTGTTTACATGCCGCGACCGGAGGACCAGCAGTCCCCCGAGTGGATTCCTTTCACGTCGGTGCCGACCGATCCCACGTCGCGCAACAATCTCCTCAAGTTTCTCACCGCGATTTTTACCACCGCGCAGAATTACCGGGACAACAGCCAGTCACTCCTGCCCAGTTATCGCGAACGCGTGGTCCAGGTCCGCCTCGAGGAGGGCGAGGGCGGGCTCAATCTCGCCATGGATTCGAAGACCATCGCCAAGATCGTGGACAAGGGAGACCGGGCCGGAGAGGTGTTGTGCGACAGCTTCGATTTTCGGATCCACCAGTGGGTCCGATTCCGGGTGCTGATGAGCCGGCTGGAGGAACGTCTCGGGCTCATGCGCGAGGTCTTCAAGGACCCCGCGTTCGATGCCGCAGGGCTGCTCAAGCAACAACTCGGAGGAGACGGGATCCAGAAATTCCCGTTCTCGCTCAATGATCCGTGGCCGACCAAGGCGCTGACCCGGCTGGAACACCTGATCAAGCTGCTGGACGAATGGCAGGAGGGCGGCGCGGTCTTCGACCAGGCCGCTCCGGAGCCCAAGCCGACCCTCCGTGTCATGCCCCAGGCCTGATGAGGTCGACCGGCGGTGGGCGAAGCGGGAAATGGTGGACCCTCATCGGTCTGCTGCCGGTCGCGCTTGCGGCGTGTTCGCTCAGCGGCGCCGGCCATTCCCTGGGTACCGGCCTGGTGAAGGGAGTGAAGTCCGACCGTGATACCCTCGCGGTGGCGACCCAACCCGCGGTTGACTCGTTCACCTTCCGCCTGACCCGGGACATTCGAGACTCGCTGCGGCCGGAGTTGCTCTCACTCCTCTCCGCGGCCGGCGACACGGCCAAGCTGAAGGCCGACTCGATCGGCCAGGTGATCGGGGACCGGCTCCAGGCGGCGGTCGCGAAGGCGCTACGGGATTCGCTGTCGCTCCTGGTGA
>DATIOP010000349.1:0-3048 GCA_035472975.1 Gemmatimonadales bacterium | reverse complement strand
GTCGGCAGTGGCGGGATACTGATGCGCGAGGATGGCCAGCGGAAAGCCCTTCCCCGGGCCGATCTCAGGATACGCCAGCAGACCCTTCAGGATCAGGCCATCTGCGGCCTGAACCGTCATTTCGAGCGGGGAGAGAGGTGGGGGGAGGGACATGGAATTGAAAATTGCAGATTGAAGATTGCAGATTGTGAAATTGGAGATTGATCCTGCTTTTCAATCTTCAATCTGAAATCTTCAATCTTCAATCCCCTTACGCCATTCCCAGCTGCTTCAGCAGCCGATCGTACTCCTGGGCCGTGATGTCGCCGTTATCGACAAGCGGTTTCAGCGCCGCGACGATCTCGGGACGGCCACCATCGATCCGGCGCTCACGAAGCTCATGGATGATCTTGGCGAACCGCATGTCATAAGCATCGGGTTGCACGCGTCCCGCCTTCTTATCGGCACTGAGCTTGGAAAGTTCCTGGGCAACTCGGGCCGGCGTGATCGGCTTGAGTTCGGAACCGCCGGGCTGCTCGGCTGTCATGATTGGACCCTTGCCTAGAGGGAGAATTGCCGGAGACAGAGTGGCGAAGCTAGCGCGATTGGACAGGGAGTGCCAGTAGCGGGGAGGACGGGAGAGCTTGGAGTCAGTACCGAGTACCTAGTACCGAGTACCTAGTGGGCGTGTTAACCCCGCATCCAGATACTCGGTACTCGATACTAGGTACCAGGTACTGTTTCTAGAACCTTGAACCCGTCAACTGAATATCCGAGGAGCTCCAGGCAGTCTGGAATTGTTTAGAGGCTTCGGTCGTGTCCTTGCCCTGAGCCTTGAGGCTCTGCACGAGGCCGAAGAGTGCCCATCCGTTGTTCGGGAAGCGGAGCAGATCCTCGCGGTAAACTGCTTCCGCATCCGCCGGCCGGTTCGCCTTGAGCAGCGCGAGTCCCAACGAGTGACGGACCGGGTAGTACCAGTCGGGTGGCTCGATGTACTTCAGTGCATCCTCCGCGTCAGCGGCGGCTTTGAAGTGGTCAACCGCTCCTGACGCGTCACCTCCCCGAAGAGCGATCTCACCCCGCAACGAATGCTCGGCGATCTCGAGCACCGTCGCCGGAGTGGACCACCCCGCCGTCGCGTACTCCGGCTTGATGGTGTTTCTCGCTTTCACCAGAGAATCGAGCGAGGCTTGCGCTTCCGCCTTGCGGCCGGTCGCCGCGTAGGCAACACCGCGGGCGTATTGGGCCAGCCCGTAGGAATAGCTCAGGTCCGCCGGAGGAACCGGCAGCGCCAGTATTTCATCCCAGTGCCCGAAGGTAGTCAGGGCCAGGAACTGGTAAGGTACGTACGGCTCGGCAAGCGGCACCGCACGAGCCACGTCGAAGGGAGTCGTCTCCGAAGTCTTCTTCGCCGCCTCGATCGCTTCCTTGCTGCGACCAGCCATCGTCGCGGCAAAGGCCAGGAAATGGTAGTTGTGTGGGACGTAACCAATGGTATACACCCCGGGCCCGGGGTTCTCCGCGGCCATGTACGTCATGTCGGTGTGGACCGCGTGCTCATTCGCCATGATGGCGTCGTTGTACCGCCCGACCCGGATGTAGATGTGGCCGGGCATGTGGACCATGTGTCCCGCACCTGGCATCAGCGCCGCCAATCTTTCCGCGCACGCCACGGCCTTGCTGGGCTCCGTCGCCTCGACGGCGTGGATGTAGTAGTGGCAGGCGCCGGGATGATTGGGATTCTTCGCCAACACCCGTTCCAGCTGCGCAATGATGGTCGGAGTGTCCGGGCGGGGAGACCGGTCCTTGTTCCAGTAATCCCAGGGCGAGAGATCCATCAGCGACTCGGCATAGAGCGTTGCCGCGTCGAGGTCGTCCGGATACTTGGCGACCAGCTTGCCCATGGCCTTGGAGTAGGCAGAATCGAGAGCGGCCCGATCGGCTGGCGGCACGGCGGCATATCGGGCGGCCAGCGCTTTGATATAGTCCTTCTCCCGGGCCGAAGCCTTCGATGCGACCTGGCTGGCCTTCTGGATCGCGGCGTAGGCGGCAACTCCACCCGCGGAATCCATTCCCGCATTTACGTGGGGTCCGTGCGCATAGGCGATCCCCCAATAGCACATGGCGCAGTTGGGATCGAGCCGGGTGGCTTCGGTGAAGGCGCGAATTGCCTCACCATGGTTGAAGCCGTACACCAGGCGGAGCCCCTGATCGAAGTACGACTGGGCAGCCGGCACCTTGGTGGTGACCGCAAAGTGATAGCTGCCGAGGTCGTCGTAGAGGGGGACGGAGTCGCCAGGAACGGAATCGGGGACGGGCCGGGCGACCGCGCCAAAGGCGGCGGCCAGGATCAGGAAGGGCAATGACATGGAGTCCTCCAGGGTCCAGGGGCAAGGATCGACGGGATTCTACCGATGATGCGCACAGCGCCGCCGATTCCTGACAGCGCTAAGTCTTTAGAGAACGCCCTGTCCGCGCAAGCGGTTTTGCGGAGGGAGACAAGGTGTCAGGGGTCATGGATCAGGGGTCAGGGTTTCAGATGGGGCATTTTTCTTACTCCCTAAATCCCTGACACCTGACACCTTACACCTTGTTGAAGCTGGCGGGCGCCTGAAGAGGACCTCAGGCCTTTCGCCCAACTTGGGCCGGGTTGCCGGGGACCTCATCCTGGCGAGCCACTCCTGCGTCCTTGTTGCAGGGGAGCCTGACGGTGAACTCGCTGCCCTGCCCTACTCCCGGGCTCGAGGCTGAAACGGTGCCGCCCTGGAGTTCGACCAGTTGCTTCACGAGCGAAAGACCGATCCCCAATCCATCGTGAGGATGGTGGCGCTCCCGCTCGCCCTGGAAGAAGAGCTCGAAGACCTGGGCCACCATCTCCTCCGTCATGCCGAAGCCGTGATCCCTCACCGTGATGACGGCATCGTTCCCGTCGCGGCGAGCCCGGAGATCGATGCGCCCGCTTTCCTTCTGGAACTTGGCAGCGTTGTTCAGGAGGTTGGAGACGACCTGGGTAAGCCGAGCCGCGTCGGCGTGAACCACGACCGGGGACTCGGGGAGACTGATGTTGAG
>DATIOP010000348.1:0-2670 GCA_035472975.1 Gemmatimonadales bacterium | reverse complement strand
GCGGATTCCTCGGCTGGTTCAAATCCTGGCACAGGATCCGAACGCCACGAATTTCCAAGGCTACGGCACACCCAAGGAAGCCGCGGCGGTCAACCCGAAGGTCCCCCAGCTGGCGCCACTCCTCCACATCGGCTACGAGGGCCGTCAGAAGAAGGCAGCACCCGCAGCCGCGGCCCAACCGGCCCCGAGCGGCAACCCACAGATGGACTGCATGACCAAGGCGCAGGCCGATTGGTCGAAGAAGCATCAGACGGAGCTGGAGGCAGCTTCCAAGGCCCAGGACATGAACACCATCATGAAGCTGAACAGTGAGCTTCAGACCGAGATGGCGAAGTGTTCGCAGTAGCGGGAAGGGCACGCTTCGCTGCGCTACTCACCGTTCTCGTGGGCGGCGCGGGCTCCGCTGCCCCGCCGATCGCGCTAGTCACTCCGAATGGATCCACCGCGCTGGCGGAGATTTCCAAGGGCGGTGCCGCACGCGATGCGACATGGAATGCGGCACAACCGGGCCTCGAATGGACCGAGCTCAACCTGAGTGGTCGAGGAGAGGCCCGTCGAATCCGGGTGATCGCGACACGACTCGACCCGGCTCACTTCAGGCTGTCGCTCGAGAACGGGATGGCACCCGGCGGATTTCTCAATGTCTGGACCCTGGACATGGCTCCGTCAGGGGCGGCGCTCGCGCTCAATGCCGGGATGTTTGCGGGCGACGGAGCTTGGGGGTGGGTGGTGCACGACGGTAACGAGTACCGAGTACCGGGTACCGGGCCGCTGGCTCGCGCGGTCGTGGTGGACACATCGGGGGCAGTGAGGTTGTTGGATGATGAGGGGGTCAGGGCGGTCAGGGCGGACAAGGCGGTCAGGGAAGCCTTCCAGTCCTACCCTGCTCTCCTCGACAACGGCGAACTGCCCACGATGCTCACCACACCGGATGGCGAGATCGACCTGCAGCATCGCGACGCGCGACTGGCGATCGGTCTCGACGACCGGGGCGGCCTCATCATCGCCTTGACCCGGTTCGACGTGCTGGGTCCCTCCTTCGGCTCGATCCCATTTGGGTTGACCATTCCAGAGACCGGATTGCTCATGCGCGCGTTGGGAGCCGAATCGGCCGTCGCACTCGACGGCGGCATCTCGGCCCAGCTGATGTTGCGTGACGCTCTGGGCGAAGCACACCGCTGGGACGGGTTACGGCCGGTGCCCCTGGGACTAAGCGCAGTGTCAGTCGGCAGTCGATAGTCAGTAGTCGTTAGTCGATGGTCGTGGGTTGGATGACCCGTTGACCCAAGACTCATGGCCCAAGACTCATGACCATCGACCACCGACCGTCGACGACTCCTGGAAAAAGGAAGACCCATGTACCGTCCGATCTTCGGCTGGCTGTCGATTGCGGCCCTGACCGCCGCACCGGCCACCGCGCAGCAGCCATTTACCCTCGAGCATTTTCGGAAGTTCGTGGGCGTGGGCGGGGTGGAGCTGAGTCCCGATGGCCGGACCGCGGTAGTCACCGTAGGCCATCCCAACTATGACGCGGACAAGAACGAGACCGAGCTCTATGCGGTGGACGTCGCCACCGGCGCGCAACGGCAGCTGACCTTCGGCCGCCACACCGCAGGCGGAGGCAAATTCGCGCGCGACGGGAAGACTCTGGCCTGCCTCGCTCCCGACAGTACGGGAGAGAACCAGATCTGGCTGCTCCCAATGAATGGAGGCGAGGCGAGGCGCCTGACCTCACATCGTACTGGGGTGGAGCACTTCAGTTGGCGACCCGATAGTCGCGCGATCGCCTACGCGGCCGCGGATAGCGTACCGGCGCGGGAGGGCGAAGCCAAGCATCTCACGACCTTCCAGGTCGGCGCCCAGGATCTCTTCCTGAGGGAAAACATCCAGCCGCAGCATATCTGGCTGGTCAACACCGACAGCGCGACTTCCCGGCGCCTTACCAGCGGCCCGTGGTCGCTCGAGTTCGTCCTGCCGCCCCGCAGTCCGCCGTCGGCACTCAGCTGGTCGCCCGACGGGAGCGAGATCGCCTTCGTCGCAGTAGTCGCTCCCGAAAGCGGCAAGCTCGATTCCGTCCACGTTCAAATCCTGAATGTGGCCACCGGCGCCATCCGCTCGCTCACCGAAGCGCGCCGGTTCGAGAACAATCCGGTTTTCTCACCGGACGGCTCGACCATCGCGTATTGGTACCCGCGCGAGGGGCGCGGAGACCTGATCTGGGAGAATGAGGTCTGGGTAGCGCCCGCCAAGGGGGGCGTAGGGCGCAGCCTGACTCGCGCGCTGGACCGAAACCTGTTCGGCGCCCAATGGATGCCCGACGGGAAATCGCTGCTGATCGCGGGGAATGATCGCACCAGTGTCGGTGCGTGGATTCAGCCGCTCGACGGGCCGGTGCGCCGTCTCGAGATCGGCGACCTCGTGATCAACGGCGCTTTCGGTTACGACATCGCCGTCGCGGAGAAGAGTCCGGTCATCGCCTTTACCGCGACGGCACCCAACCGTCCCTCGGAGTTGTATGTGATGGATTCGCCGACCGCGAAACCTCGGCGGCTGACCGATTTCAACGCCTGGGCCCAGGACGTTGCGTGGGGCGGAATGGAGCGAGTCACCTGGAAGTCTGACAACTTCGAGTCGGACGGCGTCCTGGTGTTGCCGCCGGGATATTCCAAG
>DATIOP010000347.1:0-2875 GCA_035472975.1 Gemmatimonadales bacterium | reverse complement strand
AAAGGCGTAGGCTCGAGCCGCAACGGCCGCACCAGCAATCCGAAGTACCTCGGCGTGAAGCGGTACGGTGGGGAGCAGGTCACCGCCGGCAACATCCTGGTGAAGCAGCGCGGCACCAAGTTCCACCCCGGCAAGAATGTCGGCCGCGGCAACGACGACACCCTGTTCGCCCTGGTGAACGGCACCGTCAAGTTCGAGCACAAGGACAAGAAGCGGATGCAGGTCTCGGTCTATCCCGCGGTGGCTTCCGCGAGCTGATTCGCTCCGTCCTGAAACAACTCGGCAAAATCCGCGTTAGATTCCCCCTGTAGGGTCCACCACAGGGGGATTTTCATGTCCGGTATTCTCGACAAACTGAACAAGGAACTCGAGCAGTTCGGCCGGAGGGCTCAGGCGGCGCTCGATGAAGGGAAACTGCAGCTGGAACGGATGCGCCTCCGCCGGGAACAGGACGAGGCCGCCCGCCAGCTCGGAATGCTGCACTATCGGAAGACTCGGGGGCAGGAAGTCGATCCCCTCGAGTTCGACGCCTACTTGGTCAAGCTGGATAACCTGGCCACGGCACTGGCGCGGGTTGACCAGGACATCGCCGCGACCAAACGCGAGGGAACGGAGAGCGAAACCGCTGATGCCGCCGCGGCGGCAAACGAGGAATAGCCCGCTAGTTCCCTTAACTCCTGGTGCAGGAATAGATCCAGAATTAAGCACGAAGACACCTTCGTGTTGATTCCTCGGAGCTATCCCTGACTACGTTGTAAGGGCGTAGCGTCTGAGGATTAGGAGGGAACGCTATTCGTGACCCAGGCGACGGCGGGTTCGTAGTCCAGAAAGACCGCGGTTCCTGTCCCTTCAGTACCGGAAAACATGCTGACCATTCGAGCCAGGCCAAATTGAACGCCTGGCTCGACCACAAAGGCCACCCGTCGTCCTCCCGCCAGCTCCTTGTTGCCCAGAAGAACCGCCAGCTCCTTTGCCTCCTCCGGTGTCGGGTGGTAGGCTGCACGACGAATGTCCACGACCACGGCGAGTCTCGCGGCTCCCTTGAGCTCCACCATGGCCCGGCGCATGGATTCGAGAGTATCCGCCAGGTCACACGGTGCCGAGCCGGACACCAGCAGGTAACCCTCCTTCTCCATCAGTCGATGCTGGTAGGGCACTAGACAATCTCCATCGAGCGGGCCATCACCCGATCGCGCTGGCGATCGGTACCCACCATGAACGTCTGCTCGCCCACGTCCACAAATCCACACTTCCGGTAGAAGGCCTGGGCCCGGGCGTTGCGTTCCCACACGCCGAGCCAGAGAGTTCTGGCTCCTCTGCTGATTGCCTCTTCATCCACCGCCGCCATCAACCGTCGCGCCAGCCCCTGGCCCTGCCAAGGGGAGTCTACGTAGAAGCGATACAACTCGATGGGCGATTCGCCGGTGACGCACGATGGTGCGGCCCCGGTTCTGACCTGCGCGTACCCGGCCAGACTCTTTCCCTCTTCCGCGAGCAGCGTCGTCCACGCAGGATCCCGAAGCTCGGCGCCCTGCTGGGCCGGCCCATAGGCCTTGGCGAGATAGAGCGCCAGGTTCTCCGGGGTGTTCTCCGCTCCGAACGCCTCGCTGAAGGTCCGCGCGGCAAAGCGGGCCAGCTGCTCGGCGTCGGCCGCATCTGCCTGGCGGATCAGAATGCGGCGGGTCGGCTCCGCGGTCTGCATCTCAATCACCCGTGGGGACGATGCCGGCCCCCTCGACCATGAGGATCACGGTGCGCTCGGGAGCCCTGGGCCGGTGCCGGACGCCCTTGGTCACCACAAACGCCTTCCGGCGTCAGCTCGACGCTCTGGTCTTCCATGTCGATGATGAACCGGCCCTCGACCACATAGAAGAATTCGTCGAGGTCGTCGTGCTTGTGCCAGTGATACTCGCCCTTCACGACACCGAGCCGTACCACCGACTCGTTGACCTGACAGAGGGTCTGGTTGAACCAGGGATGGGTAACCTCCGACACCAGCTTGGGGACATCAATCACGGCGAGCTGAGGAAAGAGGACGTTGAGACGAGTGTCGTAGGGATGGGTGGCTTGGTCGGTCATGATTGCTGCCTTCTAGCTGAGTGTTACTGCCGGGCCTCTCAACTTAGCGAGGCTATGCCCGTACCGGGCGAGAAGGGTCAGCCCTGGCTGGCCGTACGGTTGTGACCGGTGCTCCGGCGTCGCCGCATCTCCGCATCGACGGTCTTGGAGTGATAACGGAGCCGGACCCACAGGATCCACAGGGCGAGGTTGATGGCGAGGCCCAGCCACGGCTGATAGAACGCGACGGCGGTTGCGACCAGATACGCCACGGGGCCCATGGCGTAGGAGCCGCGGAGCCGGGAAATCTCCTCCGGAGTGATCTCCTCCTTGAACAGGTTGTTGCGATGGATGGTGTAGAACAGGAGACCCCAGGAGACACTGTTGAGAACGAAAGTGGCACAGTAGAACGCCACCGCCGCACCGGCCTCCGGTGTGTTGAGATGCTCGGCCAGGACCGCGGTGGGGAAGGGAACGAAGGTGACGGTGAGCAGCAGCAACCCATTGGCGAAGAAGAACGGATAGTCCACGGCCTCAAGCATCCGGATCAGCTCGTGATGGTTCACCCACATGACCAGGATCACGAAGAAGCTGAGCAGGAACGCGAGGTAAGAGGGCCAGAGACCAGCGATGGCGGTCCAGAGGTGTTCCTCTCCGCCCGCGTGGGGCACCTTGATCTCGAGGATCAGCAGGGTGATCGCGATCGCGAAGACGGCATCGCTGAAGGCCTCGACCCGGGTGGTGCTTTCTTTCACCGGCTTATCCTCCATGGCGTCAGCAGCCTCCGGAGTCCACCAGCCGTTATCGCCCAGAGCAA
>DATIOP010000346.1:0-2591 GCA_035472975.1 Gemmatimonadales bacterium | reverse complement strand
GCCGAATTGTGTCCTAACGCGGCGAGGTCGTAAGGCTCGAGAATCCGCAACATCTCCAGCACCGCGACACCCTGGTTGTTGGGCGGGAGTTCCCACACCCGATAATTCTTGAACGGGACCGAGATCGGCTCAACCCAGTTGGCTTGTTGGCCCATCAGGTCGTCTAGGGTGACAAATCCTCCCAGCGCCTGGACCCGGTTGACGATGACCTGCCCTAGCTCCCCGCCGTACAGCACATCGGGTCCACCCGCTGCTATCGCCCGGAAGGTTCGAGCCAGGTCCGGATTCTTGAACCATTCGCCGGCCTTCGGTGCCCGGACACCATCGATAAGAAATGTGGCCTTGGCTCCCTCGTCCTTCTGAAGCCGTTCTGTCTCGTCTGCCCACTGCTGGGCGATGATGGGGGAGACCGGGAATCCTTCTTCCGCGAGTTGGATGGCGGGTCCCAGCGCCTGGGCCAACGTGATGGTTCCATAACGCTCGAGCAGCTTGGCCCAACCGCTGAGCGCGCCCGGAACGGTGATGGACTCGGCACCGTAGGTGGGAACTGCTTTCTCTCCCCGGTCGAGGAGAACGTCGCGAGTCATGCCGGCGCCCGACCGTCCGCTCGCATTGAGCCCGATGAGCCGGCTTTCCTTTGCGGACCAGATCAGCGCGAACATGTCGCCGCCGATGCCGGTCATGTGTGGTTCCACGAGGTTGAGAACCGCGGCCGCGGTCACCGCCGCGTCAAAGGCGTTCCCGCCCCCCTCGAGTACGGCGAGACCCGCGGCCGTAGCGAGCGGCTGGCTGGTGGCGACCACTCCGTGCGGCGCGTACACCGGAGAGCGACCAGACGCTGCGCTCGGAGACGGGGCTTGAGCTGCCACCGTCGAGACTAGGAAAACCGTCGAGGCAATTGTGAGAGCGGGAGAGATTGGGTTGAGCTTCGCGGGGGAGGAACCCATGCCGGATTTGTCGCGTGAAGGAGGAGGTTCGCAAAGCTATTCTGGCCCAACTCCCTTCGGTAGGTGGCTCAGGGAACAGGAAGATCTTCCAGCATCGCGCAGCTGGGGCCCGCGCAGGTCATGAGCTGATGCAACCGGGTCGAGAGTGCCGGTACTGCCGTAGTGTCGCCGCCGACAAAGAGGAGGTTGCTCATCTCATAAGGGTCCGCTGTGAGATCATAGAGCTCCCGCTCCCCAGTCCCCCACTCGACGTATTTCCACCGCGCGCTGCGGATTGCGTTCCACCCCAGGCCGGGGAGGGTTGTGGCAGCGTCACCCAATTCGACCTGAGGATGTGTGGCATCCGCCGTCATGAAAATTGAGGTGGTGTCCTCGCTGCCTTTCTCGGCCTCGAAGCTCTGCCTCCAGCCCGGGGCTCCGGTCCCGGTAAGCAGGGGAACCAGCGATCGTCCGTCCTGCGCCACGGTCGGTGTGACCTGCGCGATCTCGGCGAAGGTGGCTGCCAGGTCGATGTTGAGCCCGATCTCGTTCACCACCCGGCCGGCTGGGACCCGAGGCCCGCGAACCACGAACGGCACCCGCAGATCTTCCTCATACGGGAGATTCTTCCCGATCCGGCTCCGGTGCGCTCCCATGTGGAAGCCGTTGTCCGACAGGTAGAAGATCCAGGTCTTGTCGAGCCGGTGGACGGCCTTGAGAGTAGTGACGACCGAATCCACCAGGTCATCGATCGATTGAAGGGAGCGAAGTCGGTTCTGGTAAACCCTGCCCAAGCTGCTCACGGCGCCCGATCCTAATAGGGGCAACGACCGGATCGCGAGCGGCTTGTCGCTCACGTTTTTCTCGTTGTAGTTCGGCAGGATTGGCAGTGGAGTCGTGGGGAACAAGCCCGCGTGACGCGGCGCGAAGCCGGCCGGTTGATGTGGGGTGAATGGGGAGAGATAGAGAAAGAGCGGCACGTTGTCCTGCGCCGCCTGGCGGATGGCTGCGACCGCCTTAGTGGCAATGACGTCAGTGAGGAAATCCGCTGGTGCGGCGCCGAAGTTGACGAACGCGCCGTTCTCGTCCAACGAGTAGTTGAATCCCGAAGCGGGCTGATTGCCCAACGCGGCGACCCAACCGCTCCACCCGGGGGGGGCGGCCCCGGCTACCGAGACGTCGTACCCGTTGAGGTACTTGCCTATGAGGATTGTCCGGTACCCGGCCTGCTGAAGCCAGGTGGCGACGGTGGTCTGTTCTCGCCCCAGATTCCTGAATTGGAGATATCCCCCTGAAGGCGGGGCATTCGACTCAACCTTGGTGTTGTGGGGGTACTGACCGAGGAGAATGCTTGCCCGCGCCGGACAACACAGTGAATAGGTCGTGAAGAAGTTGGTGAGGGTTGTCCCCTTTTCGTGCATCAGGGCCTTGGTTTTAGGCATGAAGGCGTGGATTCCAACGTCTTCATCATCGGTTAAGATCAAGATGATGTTGGGGCGGTTAGCGAGGATTGACGAAAGCGGTGTGGACGGCGGAACCACGCCTGTGTCGGGAGCGTCGGAACAGGTGAGCAGTACTGATAGCGCAGCGGGCCAAAAGGCCCGCAGAGAAAGTCGTCTCAAGCTCCACACCCCCAATCGACCGCGAACAACATTTGACCAAGCC
>DATIOP010000345.1:0-2826 GCA_035472975.1 Gemmatimonadales bacterium | reverse complement strand
AGTACCGGTGGGCAACCAGACGCTCGGCCGCGCAGACCTGCGGGGCTACGGTCAGCAGGACTTCTTATCCGTTCCCACTCGCCGGCGAGTTGCATCGCGGCCTCTCGGGGGACGTTCCCCGGCCTCCCGTCTATATAGCTTCTCGGGCTGGCTATATGAACTGGAAGGCTAGGAGCGTTCCCGGACGCCGTCTTCATATGAAAATTCCTCTGCCTTATATGGGAGAGCGACTCGTCGGTCCTCCCAGGGCCCTTTCCCGTGGCCGGGAACGTCCCGGAGAGGCGGCCGGACGAAGAAAATGCGGGGACGGATGGTCCGTCGGTGGGGTGAGGGCGGTTTTCTATATAGAAAGTCGGTCTCAACATACAGCCAAGAGGCTCGCCGCCAGCGGCGGACGGTCCCCATATGAACTCTTGGCAAGTTCATATGCGCTTACGCTCGCACTTGGCGCCCCGCCCTCTTCTCCCTCAGCTCCAGATACTTCTGCTTTCGCTGACGAGCCATCCAGATCTGCGGCGCCACAGTCAGTATGACGAGGAGACCAATCACTACTGCGAATTGGACGTAGATCTTTTGGCGGTCGGGTCCGGCGAGGTGAACCAGGGAAGAGGCGAAGTAGGCGAATAGCAGGTTGGCGGGGATCAGGCCCAGCACGGTGGTGACCATGAAGAGGGTCGGCGGGATTCCCGCCAGCGCCGCGCAGTAGTTGACCAGAGGATAGGGGATCGGCAGCAGACGTAGCGTGACGAGACTCCAGAAGCCACGCCGGGCGACGGCCCGCTCCACCTTTTTCAGTCGATTCCCAGCCAAATGCTGCACGAAGTCGCGTCCCAGGATGCGCCCCAGGAAGTAGGTAACGACGCCGCCCAGCCATGTCCCCGTCAGGTTGTAGAGGAAGCCGGGGATGAACCCGAACACCATCCCGCCGGTCACCATCAGGGGCGAAGCCGGCACTCCCAGCGGACAAAGCACGATGTAGAGGGCGATCAATGCCAACGGAGCCCACCAACTCGCCCGCAACTGGTCGAAGAGGGCGGAGATCTTCTCGACGGTCAGGTAGTGGGACACCGGGGTGAAGCGGAGAACGACGAAGCCAGTGACGACGATGGCCACCAAGGCCAGAAAACGGAACAGGAGGCGCCGGGGCACCCGCGGCACCCTCGCATGTGAGCCTCGGTCCAGCATCACGACTCGGGCTCGGTTCTCTTCATAGATGTCGGAGTCTACAGGATCTCGATCCTCGATTGGCGTCCCGTCAATGGTACAATCCGACGTACCAAAGGAGGTCTCCACATGGCCAGGCTCAACCTTAAGCAAGATATCCTTCCACTTTCCGACTTCCGCGCCGATGCTGCGGGGATGATCCAGAAGGTTCGGGAGAACCGGCGGGTCCTGGTTCTCACTCAGCGGGGTCACTCCTCGGCCGTGGTTCTAGATATCGGCGAGTACCAGAACCTGCTCGATGAGTTGGACCTGCTGCGCGACATCTGCACAGCGGTTCGCCAAGTTGACGATGGGCAGGGAGTCTCCCATGCGGAGGCTCAGAGGCAGGCTCTTACAAGGCTCCGGGCTTGAAGGTCATCTGGTCTCCCCTGGCAATCGACCGTGCCGTGGAACAGGCACAGTACATCGCAAGGGACAATCCCGTAGCCGCTGAAAAGTGGCTGAGGGGCCTCTTTGCCGCCGCTAAGCAGCTCGAAGGGCTTCCGAAGTTGGGGCGGATGGTGCCCGAGTGGGAGAGCTCAGAGTTTCGGGAGATCAGCTACGGCCGGTACCGCGTCATCTATCGGATCGAAGCGAAGCAGCTTTCCATCCTGACGGTTCGTCATAGCAGCCGGCTTCTTGATCCAACCGAGCTTCAGCCCTCGGGAGACTGAGGCCCAATCACCGTGAGCCCTCCCGCTTCGAGCGCACCCGGAAACAGGAACTCCTTCATATGCTTGGTCAAGGTCTCCTGCGCCACAGGATCCATGAAGTTGAGGCGCAGCTCGTTGATGACCATGACTTCCATCTTCTGCCATTCGTTCCAGCAGTCGCGGCAGATCCGCTCCCGGACCTCGGCGCCGAGTTTGCCGGGAAGGGGCTGGCGGGAAAGGGCTGGCGCCTCGGGTCGGCCGCAGCGGGCGCATTGAACGGTGTCGGTGTCGGCCATCACCGGACCTCGCCAGGTAAGACGATGAGACTGTCGGCGCGCTCCAGAACTTCCTTCGGTACTCGTACCAGGAGCAGCAGGTCGCGCTCTTCGCGCCGGCCTTTGAGGCTCTTCACCACCTCGTCGGGGACGGACAGGGTGATGTAGGCCGGCCGCTTGGCATTCTGCCGGGCGCTATCGGTCACCAGCTCCTCGACGTACACCATCTCCACCCGCTGCGGATACTTCTCGAGGGCGTAGCTCAGGGCCTTCAAAGGATCTTGCATGACTGAATTCTACACGTGGGCGGCGCGCTGCCCGGCGAGGACGCCGCGGAAGTAGGCGATGGTGCTCTCCAGCCCCTTGGCCAGCGGCACCTTCGGCTCCCAGCCCAGACGCGCGCGAGCCTGGGTGATGTCCGGCTGTCTTGTCTGGGGATCGTCCACCGGCAGCGGCTTGAAGACGATGGGGCTGGAGCTGCCGACGGCGGCGCGAATGGTCTCGGCGAACTCCAGGATGGTCATCTCGTGGGGATTGCCGATGTTGCACGGGTCCCCGAGATTGCTCATCAGCAGGCGCCAGATCCCTTCGATGAGATCGTCGACGTAACAGAACGAGCGGGTCTGCTGTCCGGAGCCGAAGACGGTCATGGGTTCGCCGGTAAGGGCCTGCTGGACGAAGGCCGGTACCACCCG